>CAYOGX010001088.1:0-2181 GCA_964403235.1 uncultured Planctomycetales bacterium
CATCTGCCTGGGCGGCGGATGAACACACGACCAGCATACTCGATTCGGCCGGAGCAGGCCAGCCCGTTCGCGGGTCGATCACGTGGCCCAATTGCCGACCGTCATACTCGTAATACTGGTTCTGCTGGTTCGAGCAGGCACAGGCCTCGTTCGAGAGCGTCAACACGTCGATCATCCGGTCCGGATCCGTCAGGTCGGTGATGCCCATCCGCCAGCCGCCCGACTCGGAATCCATCGCGCCCCGGGCCGCGATCGTGCTCGTCCCCCCGTGGACCAGGCAATGTTCGATGCCGTAGTCCTCCAACACCTCGATGGCCCGGTCGACCGCGTAGCCCTTGCCGATCGCGCCGAGGTCGATCTCCAGCCCCGGGCAATCGTAGAACACCGTGCGGCGGTGGACATGGAACCGCACATGTTGCATGCCGACGCGTTGGCGGACCTCGTCGACGGTGGCGGGGTCGGGCGCGGTCCCGTCGGCCCGCCACTGCCGCCACAGCCGAACCAGCGGTCCTATTGTCGGGTCGAACGCACCGTCCGTCTGCTCCCAGATCGCCCCGGCCATCAGCAACAGGCCGAGGACCTCATCGACCAACCCCACCGGGCCGTCGGCCGCGGCAGCATTGATCTGCGACAGGATGCTCTCCGGGTCGTACATGTTCAGCAGCGACTCGATCCGGCTGATCTCGTCGAACGCGTCCTCGACCGCGCGCTCCAACCACTCGGGATCGTCACCCACCACCGAGATCCCGAACGTACACGCCATCGCCGGCCGCTCGAACTGGATGATTTCCATGGGACTCATCGCCACTCACCGCTCGGCGGAAGAACCGACCCACAGCGCTAACGGCCCCTATCATAGCATGTCCTGCCGAGAGAGGCCCGGTCCGCACGGCGGACCCTACGATTGGTCAACGTCTGGCATTTGTATTCCGGCGCGTTGCGGTGTTAACTAGGCGGCGAGGGAGACCACGCCGTGGCATCCTGGTCGTTCGTGCACGTGACGGACATCCACGTCGGCTCGCCGCGGTCATTTCGGTTTGAGCCGGCCTGGAACGAGAACTGGCAGACGGCCCGTCAGCAGATCGTCGAGGTCGCGCCGGACCTGCTCCTGGTCGGCGGCGACCTGACGCGCGACGGGAATCTACACCGGTTCGAGTTGGAGGCAGTCAAGGCCGACCTGGACGCCCTACCGTTTCCCGTCCACGTCGTGCCCGGCAACATGGACACGGGCAACAAGCACACCGACTACGCGGGTCCGAGTCCCGACCGGGACGACATCGGCCTGAACCTGCGGTCGGGGCAGCTCGAGCGGTTCTCGTCGGTGTTCGGGCCGTTGTGGTGGTCGTTTGTGCACAAGGACGTTCGCTTCTCGGGGTTCTGCGACATGGTGGCCGGGTCGCGTCTGCCGGCTGAGAAGGACTTCTGGGCGTGGTTCGAGGCGCAGCGCGACCCACCGCGCGCCAAACACCACGTCTGGATGATGCACTCGGCCCTGTTCATCGACGACGTGGCGGAGCCGAACTTCGACGTCACCGACCCCGAGCGGTATCACGATTGGTACTTCGGCATCGACGAGCCGGTCCGCAGCCGACTCATGGACGGCTTCAAGGCCACGGGGGCGACGCTGGTGCTCAGCGGGCACGTCCATTGCCGCAAGACGCACCACGCCAAGGGCGTGCGTTTTGACATCGGGCCGTCGACGGCCTTCGCCCAGTGGGCCGGCCGCTGGCCCGACGGCGATCCCACGCTCGGGTTCGTCAGGTACGACGTGACCGACGGCAGGATCGACGGCACGTTCGTACCGTTGGCGCGGACGTCCGACGCCGAGGGCTATGGCCCCGGCGGGCATCCGCTGCCGAACCTACGCGATTACTCGATCGCCTGGGAAATGCCGCCGCGGTAACGAAGCGTCAAGACGTCGACACGTCGATGCGTCTTCGACTGCGTGTTCCAGGTGCTCGGGATCGTCTAGGCATTTGTGTTTTCGTGCGCGCCCGTGTTTACTGGGTGCCGGGCCGAACCGCGGGTCAGATCAACCGCCAGGCCAACGGTCGGTGTTCAACGATCCCTGACGACCGCGTCTCGGCTTCTAGAAAGGGACCTGGTATGAACGGACTCGGCGGCGACGAGACGATGACGCCCAAACGGCGGGTGCTCACGTCGCTGGCGTGCGACCAGCCG
>CAYOGX010001089.1:0-2180 GCA_964403235.1 uncultured Planctomycetales bacterium
TTGCCCGCGGACGGCGGGACCGCCGCCACCGCCGGCCGACCCAGGCTCGATCGTTCCATCACGTCGCCCCCCCGGTAGGCCCGCAGAACCCGTTCGAGCATCTCAGTACTGAGCGCCATCAGGAACACGTCACCGATTCGGGCGATGCCCAAGGCCACCCCCGACCCACGCCGCGCGTGGGTGTAGGTCCGCGTCGCGACGCCGGCGACCTGACCCGTCACCAGCCCGGCTCGCAGGGAATCGAGCAGCGATGCCTCGATTCGCTGGACGAACGCGTCCGGCCCGTGCATGCGCAAGGCCAGGACGATGTTGGCCGCGGTGGATCCGGCCCCGTCCGGACCGATCGTCGGCACGATGATGGCCAGGCTCCGACAGTTGCCCACCAGATCCTCCGTCACGGACAGACCGGTGGCCGACTCGAACTCGGCGATACCGTCCAGGACGTTCAACCTGTCCGGCCCGCCCATGATCCGTCTGGTCCTGGAGAGCTGTGTGAGGAACGTCTGGATCTGGTCCCACTTCTGGCGACCGCGGCCCATCGACATCAGGGCGGCGGCGGCTGTGTCGGTCGGCACGAAGCCCAGGAGCGCACGGTCGGCCGGCGGCGTTTGGAGCATCGCGTAGAAGGGGTTCGCCTTCTCGTTGAACATCAGGCCCAACTCGAAGAGCACCCCGTTCTCGAGCAGCGCCAGACGGGCCATCCCCCGTTCGATGGCGTCCAGTGCGAGCAGCCGTCGGCCTGCCTCGTAGCGGGGACGGTCGTCGGCGTCCAGGCCCTGTCGTAACCGGGCGAGGATCCGAGGCACATCGGCATAGACCAGCACGGCGCTGTCCCAACGGCGAGCGGCCGCCTGGCGACGAAACTCCGGGAGCGACGCGAGCCCACCGGCCTCGACCCCGGCCCGCCACCGGTCGATCGCCCGACAAACCACCTGCCGATCCTTACCCAACAGCATCACGCCGGTCAGGCCCGGTTTGTTCGGGACGTTGGCGAAGGTGAGCGGGCCGTACCGCCCGCCGGGGAGGGCCCAGAGCTTTACCTCACCGTGCCCACCCGCCGGCTCGCCCGCGGACTGGGCCATCACGGCCAGCAACCCGCGGGAGGCAACGCCCCTGCCCGGATGGAGCACGATCAGGAATCCCGGCTCGCCCCGGCCCGACGGCCCTTCGAGCGACACGACGCCCAACGCCACCGAATCGATCCGGTTCAGGTCCTCGCGCATCGCCTCGCCCAGCAGGGAACGGAGGCTACGCAGGCTCCGCGTGATCCCGAGCCGGTTCAGCAACCTGTCCATGCCGGGTTCGTCCAGCCCCTTGAGCGAGGCGATGAAGCGTTCCGCCTGCATTCCGGGCCGGATCAGCTCGACGTACAACATCGTCTCGGGCGGCATCAACATGGCCGGATCGCTCGCCGAGATCACCGCCAACCGCCGCCTGGCCCGATCGACCCATCTGGTCTGGTCCGCGAAGCAACGGATCAACAACTCAAACTGTTCACGCGCCTGATCGGTCCGACCCATGCGCTCGAGACAGATGCCCAATCGGAAGTGGGATTCGGCACGGCAGGCGGACGTCGCATCGGATGCACCGATCACCTTGCGGTAGGTCGCAGCGGCCAAGTCGGGCTGACGGAGGGTCCTCTCCTGGTACAGTCCTTCCTTGAGCAGCGTCTCAGGGGACCGCGCACCGGCCGACTCCGTGCCCCCGAGGGCGCGCCCCGCGACGCTGACCACCAGTACAAGCGCCGGTATAGACACGTGATGCCTGTGCATGTTCATCGCTCCCCGTGCGTGCTACCACAAATGGTGCCGCGATGCCTCGTTCCGTTCCTCAGGCCAGACGAACGCGCACGCCGGTTCGATCATAAGTATACGTTCTCAAATCGTACGGCGCTGTCGTGGGTGCGCGGGAAATTGTCGGAACTTGTCGGCCCCGCGAGTGCGTTGGCGCCGTAGGCGCGGTAAGCTTGCCCGGCCGAATCCCGGGAGGACCGCATGCTAGGTTTGCAGCGAAGCGTCATTGTGACGGCGTGGATCTTCATGGTCTGGGTGAGTTGCGCCGGCTCGTCCGCAGCCGGTCAAACCGCGGTACCGTGGGCGGATTCGCTCGTCGAAGGCGGCGACGATGACTGGCGGGCCCGGGTGATTCTCGAGCTGTCCAACACCGGGACCCGACCCGTC
>CAYOGX010001090.1:0-2177 GCA_964403235.1 uncultured Planctomycetales bacterium
ACTAACACCCTACATCGGCCGGGCCAGCCCCCCCACTTCACCCGTGATTATAGGCAAGAGCCCCCGGGTGTCCAACTCTGCCCAGGACGCCCCCCCGGGAGTCCGGGGCTGGGCGGGGCGGATCGCCGGCCTTGCCGGGGTCCCTGCGCGGCTGGCTAGGGAGCGATCTGTGGGACCGGGTACCTTCAGAACCCCGCGCGCCGAGACTGCCTCGCCCAGTGCCGGCGGACCCAGACCGGCCTGACATCCTTGACGGGCCGCGACGACACCGCGGTCGTCCATCGATCGACCAGCTCGTCTGCTTCCGCAAACGCCTGTTGTCCGTCGGGGGGATCTCGAAGCCAACGGGTTTGTACCTCGTCGCGCTGCGGGATGAATAGTGGGCACAGCGCGTCGGGGTTTCGCATCACCGCCCGGTGTAGTCGTTCGTGCCGCCACCACACGGTCGCGTCGTCGGCCACGTCGCGGGGCGTCGGGCCGAGTTCGAGCGGCTCGGTCAGGCGGACGGGCTTGAACAGGCTGATGCACGGGGCGGCAGCGGCCGTGACCCAGTGCAACGCCCCGTCGCCGCGCAACTCCGCCACCCAGGAACCTGTCGTTTGAGTCGCTACCGCGATGCCGCCGGCGTGCACACAGGGCGCGTCGAGCGCGCCGTTGAGCAACGAATACTCGGGGTAACGATGATGCGGGCCATGATCGCACAACAGCGCGATCAGATCGCCGACGCCGTCGGCCTTCTCGGCCAGCGCCTGCGTTCGGCGCCGTCGCGGACGACACCGCGATCCCCACGTCTTGATCCGGTCCGAGTGCTTCTGGGCGAACCCCTCGATCGTCAGGCCGTTCGAGATCGTCCGCGCACCGGTCACCGTCTCGATCGCCCACTCCCGCCCGGCCGTCTCGAGCACGAACGCACCGGCCGGATCGGCCACGATGAAGCTGTTGTGGTAGGTAAAGGTGCGATGCTCGAGCCCGCAGCCGCCGCCCTGGCCATGCGCCGCCAGAAGCTGCGTGATGACCTTGCACGCCCGCTCGGCGGTGTCGGCCCGCTCGAGGGCCAGACGCAGCAGGTCCATGCCCGTCAGGCCGGTTTTGGCGTACGGCTGCTTCGTGAAGACCGCCTCGTTGCCGATGACGACCCCGTGCTCGTTCGCCCCCATCTCGGCCCCCCAGATCCAGAACGGTCGGCTGAGCAGCGTAGCGTGCGTTTCGGAGACCTGCGGGATCTCAATCCAGGTGCACTCGACGCGCGCACCGCTGGGATAGGAGCGACGCGGCTGCCAGTCGAGGAACTGCGCCTCGTTGGCCTCTCGGTCCGAGTTCTTGGCGAACAGCACGCAGTCGTCGCGAACGATAACGATCGTGTCACACATGGCGCAGAACCTGCCGCGGCACGCCCGCGGCGCTAGGCGAACCTACAGTGCCGTCACGTCTTCGTGTATGTGGATCTGCCGCTTCTCCAGCTCATCGAAGACGGTTTGGGGATCGAACGCCAACTCGGGCACGACCGTAGCGATGGCGGCGTCGGTCCAGCAACCATACCCCCGACGGCGGGGGGCCGCAATCGAGGATCGGTTGCACCGACCGGCCCGGGCCCAGCGTTGTCACGGTTTGGCGTATTCACGTATGGCAGGAGGACCGGTGCGCCTCGGGGCAGGGCCCAAACGTGTCACAGATCATCGTAGAGGATCTGGTCAAGACGTTTCGCATCGCCGAGCGTACGCCCGGCGTGTGGGGGGCGCTGGCCGGGCTGGCCCACCGGCGGTACCGGACCGTCACCGCCCTCAACGGCGTGTCGTTCTCGCTCGACCAGGGCGAGTTGCTGGGTTACATCGGGCCCAACGGCGCGGGTAAGAGCACCACCGTCAAGATCCTGTCGGGCATCCTGGTGCCCGATGCCGGCCGGGTCGAGACCCTCGGCAGGACGCCATGGACCCGCCGCGTCGAGACGGTCCGGCATATCGGCGTGGTCTTCGGACAGCGGACCCAGCTCTGGTGGGACCTGCCCGTCGTCGAGTCGTTCGAGCTGCTCCGCGACATCTACCGCGTGCCCCAGGACGAGTACCGGCGAAACCGCGACGAGATGGTCGACCTGCTGGACCTCTCCGGATTGCTCGATACGCCCGTCCGCCAGCTCAGCCTGGGCCAGCGGATGCGATGCGACCTGGCGGCGGCGCTGC
>CAYOGX010001091.1:0-2168 GCA_964403235.1 uncultured Planctomycetales bacterium
AACGACCTTCTCGAAGGGGGCGATGGCGACGATATCCTCGAGGGCGGCACCGGCGACAACCTGATCTACGGCGGCGAGGGCGACGACGTGATTACGGCGGGTCGTGGCGACGACACGCTTCACGGTGGTGAGGGCAACGATTTTTTCGACGGCACGGGGGGTACTGACCGCATCTTCGGCGGCGCCGGCAACGATACGATCGTGTACGACGCCAACGACGACTGGGCGAATGTGAACGGTGGCGACGGGTTCGACACTCTGCATTTCGAGCGCGATGTCTGGATCGCGATCGATCTTGGCGCCTACGGGTTCGAGCAATCGTCGGCGTACCGCTATGCTGCATACGGCCGGGTCACCGACTACAGGAACGTCGACCATGTCATTACCGGCGGTAGCGCCGACTTCTACCTGGGCGGCTCCATGGAGACCGTCCTCGACATAGCCGACGATCACCCGTGGATCGCATCGGCTCGGCTCTACGACGCCGACGGAGCGGAGTTCGGCCTGACCTACGTCTTCGAACTCGATGGCGTCGCGTTCCTCGGCCTGGATGAAACCGAAACAAGCTATGTGATTTCGGGTGCTCACGGAATCATCGGCATCACCCGCGACGGGCTCCCTGCGGGGCCAGGGACATGGCCAGACTGGCAGGCGATCCACGCAGAGAGCAGTGACGTCGGCGGTTTCAACGTGCTCTGGCGCCACATCGACGGCAACTACACCTGGTGGCTGGTGGACGCGGACGGGGCGTTCGTGGCCGAAGTCGCCGACTCCGTCGAACCGTCCGACGTCACCGGCATGTACGAGCTTGAGAGCGTCTTTTCGACCGATCTGGACGGGGACGGCTACAGCGGACTTCCGCCAATCGAGGATCAGGGACGGACCAACCTGATTCTACAGGATGGCAATTACGCCATCGCCGCGAGCCCCACGGAGAGCAAGGTACTGCTTCGCGACACGCGTCCGGTCGGACCGGACTCGGTACCGCAGTGGGCGGCCGTGCAGGTCGAATGGAACGGCTCCGGCCAGTATGAGGTTCTCTGGGAGCGCATCAACGGCGACTACGCCGTCTGGACGGTCACCTCCGGTGGGGTCTACCTCTCGGACGTCTACTACCCCGTCAGGAACCAGACGCCCGAACTGGTCGGCGATCTGGAGAACTTTTTCTCGGCAGACCTCAACGGGGATGGTCTCGTCGGCCCGCCGCCGCTGGAGACCGCAGGCGACCTGGCGCTTCAGGTGCTCGACGGCCAGTACCGGATGACGGACGGCGACGCCATCGACGTCGGCCTGACCCGCAATGGCAACCCCTACGGCCCGAAGACCGTATCGCAGTGGGAGGCGATCCACGCCGAAAGCGATGGAACCGGCGGTTTCGACGTCCTCTGGCAGCGCACCAACGGCGAATTCGCATGGTGGTCGGTCGACGCGGACGGCGCATACACCTCCGATGTCTATTATCCCCTCGGCACCATCACACCAGACCTGATCGATACGCTCGAAACGGCCTTCTCCGTCGACCTCGACGACAACGGCGCCATCGGCGGTGTGCCGATCATCCCGCCGCTGACCCTGGCCATCGTCGACAACAAGTACCGGATCACCGACGACCGCGGCCTCGATATCGCCGTCACCCGAAACGACGCGCCGTACGGACCGGATACCGTGCCCGAGTGGGGCGCAACCCACCTCGCCTACAAGCTCACCGACGCAGGCGGCTACCTGGTGCTGTGGCAGCGGATCAACGGCGACTATGCCGTCTGGTCGGTCGACGCCGCGGGCGCCTACATCAGCGACAATTATTATCCCATAGCCGCCCAGACCCAGGAGATCGTCGACGATATCGAGGCGCTGTTCGATGTCGATCTCGACGACAACGACCGCATCGGCCCCCCGCCGATCGAAGAGGATGGCGACGTCACACTCATGGTCATGGGCGGGCAGTACCGCCTGGACGACGACATTGGCCTGACCCGCAACGGCACCCCCCACGGTCCCGATACGGTGGCGCAGTGGGAGGCGATCCACGCCGAGGCCAGGGGTGACGGGTTCGCGGTGCTGTGGGAACGGATCAACGGCGACCTTGCGGTGTGGACGGTCGACGGCGAGGGCCGGCATATCGGCGACATCTACCACCCCGTCAACGCTCAAACGACCCAACTCATCGA
>CAYOGX010001092.1:0-2167 GCA_964403235.1 uncultured Planctomycetales bacterium
GAGGCTGGAGACGCCCGACACCAACCGCGCGGCGTGATTCGTACTCGGGGAACCGGGGGCCTGGATTCGATTCCGAGCCAAGAACGGACGCCTGGTCGGTCGAGCAACCGCAAGTCCTTGACTGGGCCAGCCGCCGTGGTAATTTCCTATAACAGTCTTACTGGGTCTGCACGCGCCTACCGTGCAGACCCAGTGTCCCGACGCCCTCGGCGGCTCTTTCCCGCAGCGCTAAGTGTGAGCGTAGCCCGATGGAACCCTAGAGACGTCACTGAGTGGTAAGGCCCTCGCCGCATTGCCGGCCAGCCTTCCACCGGGGTGTATATGTCGTCGTCGGGAACTCGTGGGGCGTTCGTCACAGGTCCCCACTCGACATCGGCAAACGGGGCGTTTTTTGCCTGCGTATCCGGGCTGCCGCGCCAATGTGGGTTCGCACGCGGGAGCGGGCAGCTTTGTGTGCCAGTCAAGTCGATACAGCTCCCGCTCCTGCTGCTCTTCCTGATCGCCTGCCTAGCCACCGCCTGTGCAACTCCACGCAGTGCCGGCTTGAGCCGCCGCGACCCGAATCTGATCTCAGTCGACGAGATCCAACGGGCCGAGCGGGAGGGCGTACGTGACCTCTACGAGCTGATCCAACGAGACCGGCCTCGATGGTTTCAGCTGCGAAGCCCCCGCAGCCTCGAGCTGGCAACCGTGATCGCGGTCTATCACAACCATACCATGCTCGGCGGCGTCGACATCCTGCGCGGCTATCAGCTCGTCTCCGTAGCCTCGCTCCGTTATCTGGATGCCGCGCAGGCAATGCTGCTGCCCGGCGCCGGATCCACCCATATCGAAGGCGCAATCGTGATCACCACCGGAGTGGTGCGCGACACCAGCTCGGCCACGCTGCCGCCCCGGCCAGTACAAGGAGGAGCATTATGACAATAAAACGTCCGCTCACAGCAGTACTCGCTTTGAGCACGCTCGCCGCGCTGCTGATCGGTGCAACCGACCCGCTCGCTGGGCAGCAGATAGGCTCGATACGAGGCACAGTGCGCAACGCCGAGGACAACACACCGATCGTCAACGCACGCGTCACGATCGAGGCGCTTGGGCTGAGGGCCATCACGAATGAGGATGGGCGTTACCAGCTGAACGTGCCCACGGGTCGTCACAGCGTGATGGTGCGGTTCCTCGGTTTCGCCGCCGGTCAACGGGACACCGTTCAGGTCCTGGCACGTCAGACCGCGGTGGTCGATTTTCTGCTGCGGCCGCAGGCGCTCACGCTGTCGGAGATCGTGGTCACGGGCGTGAGCGAAGCGACTAGCCGGGCCAAGCTCCCGTTCACGGTAGCGACCGTGAATGCTGGCGAGATGCCGGTCCCACCCGTCTCGGTGCTGCAGTCGCTCCAGGGCAAGGTCTCCGGGATAAGGATGGTTGCCGATGCGCAGCCGGGTGCGGGTATGAGCGTGCTGTTGCGATCGCCGACCAGCGTGTTCAAGGGCACCAGCCCCCTGGTCGTGGTGGACGGCGTCATCCTCACCGAATCGTCCGTCGACATCTCGCCGCAGGACATCGAGAGTATCGAGGTAGTAAAAGGTGCCGCGGCCGCCTCGCTTTACGGTGCGCGAGCGGGTTCCGGGGTGATCCAGATCCGCACCGTCCGCGGCTCGCAGGTCGCGGAAGGGCGAACGCGTTTGATCCTGCGCAGCGAGTACGGCACCAACACGATCATGAAGCCGATCGAGTGGGCCCAATACCACGACCTGGAAATGAACGCAGCGCAGACGGGGTACCTTGACGATGATGGGCAGCCGGTCGCCACGGACGACGGGATTATGGGACGGTCGTTCGCGGCCGGCTCGCCGTTCCTGTTCCAGGACCAGCCGTATCCCGGGGAGACTCACGATCACATCGCAGAGCTGTTCAACCCCGGGCAATACATGACGAACCTGTTGTCGATCGGTCACAACAGCGGCGCCACGAGCTGGCTCGCCACAGCCAGCCAGAACAAGACTGCGGGCGTGGTGGATGAGAACGACGGTTACAGTCGCTACGACTTCAGGGTGAATCTCGACCACCGGTTGGGCAACGAGCTGAGCGTCTCGCTGAGCGCCTCGCACATGCGCAGCAAGCAAGAGGACCCGGGCGGGAACGACCAGCCGGCGTGAAACCGAAAGACTGGCCA
>CAYOGX010001093.1:0-2167 GCA_964403235.1 uncultured Planctomycetales bacterium
TAACCGCTTTCTTCAAACCCCATCGCCCTCGCCCGATCCATCGCCGTGTTATCAGGCGGCAATCCTAGCCCGCCCTCGCTGACAGGCTTGGCGGCGTTCTCTTGGGCAATGCGCAACGCTTCTTCGCGTGGGGCTTGGGGTTTTTGTTGGGTGACGCCGATTTGCCCTGCTTGACGATTCAAAGTCCTTGGCGCCGATATATTCTGTGCGGCTTTTGAGATGCCGCGCTCAATGACTGGCGCCAACTTTTGAATGTCCGTTGGGTCTGGAATCAGCAAGGCGCTCAGGAACTCTGCTGCCGGGTTGCGGGTCTCGCTGATCAGGCCAAGGTTCGCCATTTGGCGCCCAATGTATTCACTGCTGCCGACGATCTGTTCATCTGGTGCGGAGTAACCGAGCGGACGCAGGAACATGGTGGTCAAATCCACAGGCGCACCGCCGACCATTGCCAGGCCACGCCCGAAGGCATCCACTAAGCCTTGTCCAACGTCCTGACGGAACTGCGGGTCTCGTGCTGCGCCGATGAAGTCAACCATCACCCACCCCTAACAATCTCGTTGATATCTTTCGCCGTCTCCACCGCTTGCTTCTGCTTGTCCATGTCCAGGCGCGCCAGCGTCTCGACAGTCTTCGCTTGCGTCTCTTGCGCCCTGGCCGATGTGTAAACCGTATCGGCTTGCGCCTTCTGCGCCTTCGCCCTCGCTTCTTCAGCGGCGGCTGCAAGGTAGACGGCTTGCGGGTCGGGCTGCTGGTTCTGCGCTGCTGCGGCCATCTGCTGCGCTTCTTCCTCGTTCGGCTCGACCACGCCAAGCATCACCAAACGCTTGCGGAAGAAGTCGCGGAACTCGCTCATGCCCTCGCCTTCGACGTTCATCATCAGCATGGCGGTCAGGACTTGCAGCGTCTCCGGGTCTTGCGTCAGCGCCATCACGTTCATGATTGAGCGCGTCATGGCCTCGCGGCGGCTGGTGCTGGTCGGTCCGACCTCGACCGCCACGTCGAACTTGGCTTCGCTCAGGTCGTTTTCGTGCTCGATCTCACCTTCTTCGCTCATGCGAGGGACCATCAGTTCAATGGTCTCCATCTCGCCCGACTCGGCGATACCCTTCATCTTGCGCTTAGGCTCGACGTACACGTCGCGCGCCATGCTCAGCCAGATCTCACCCGCACGCCTGACAGACTTGGCGAAGTTGCTCATGTAGATATAGGCTTGCATGTCAACGCGCTGCTGAATCATTTCAACAGCCTTGCCGCTGATGTTGGATACCATCTTGTCGGCGCCTGACGGGTTCCCCAGGATATCGTTCATGTCCTGTTCGGTCAGTTGCAGCAAGGCGGCCAAGGCTGGCGGGATGATCGGCGGTTTGGTATAGCCAAGCGGGCCGCTTGCCATCTCGTTACCGTCTGGGCCGGTGATCTTGTTCACCAGCACGTACGGATAGTTCTTCAGGTTGTCCTCTGCCCACATGACCTGATGACCGGCAACCTGATCAGGCGTGAAGATGGGCTTCTCGACGCTGGACAGTGCGCTGATCTCGCCAAGCTTGGAGAGCTGCATGTTCTTGAGGCGCTGCGCGTCCTTCGCCAGGCGCACGTGACCCATGCAGCGCTCGACGTTATCAATGAACCAGCGCTTGCCGTAAACCGGAATGATCGGGATGCAAGACCCGGCAATGTATCCGGAGTCTTCCAGAATCTTTGACCCGCTCATGATGTACTTGCGGACCTTGCGCACCTTGATGGGCTTCTGTCTGACCTCGACGGAACCAATCGCCGCCAGTGTTTCTTCCAGGTTCGGGTCGTTCTCGAAGTCTGCCTGGCGGTAGCGTTCCTCGCTGCCGTCAAGCGCCTGGAAGATTCGCACCGTCTCGCGCTTTTCCTCAACGCGATAATACTCCGCGACATAGACCACATCAGGCGTCAGCCAGTCGAACTCGAACTGATGGATTTCTTTGGGCCAGCTAGCCGGGTCGTCGCCCCACTCGTCCTGGTACGCTTTGCGCGTGACGGCGGTCAGCACGAAGCAGTGATTCGCGTCGGCCTTGTCCTGTCGCTTGGCGTTCAGGTCGAAGAACACGGAGCTGTCGGCATCGTAGATGGGCTCAATGCGAATACGCTGCCGCTCGTCCTCGTCGTCTTCTTCGTCTTCGTACTCGGTGCGCAGACG
>CAYOGX010001094.1:0-2166 GCA_964403235.1 uncultured Planctomycetales bacterium
GTCCTGGGCGTCGTGCTGGCGGTGGTGCTGGCGGGGGCGAACGCGTACCTCGGATTGTTTGCGGGGATGACGGTGTCGGCGTCGATCCCGGCCGCCGTGGTGTCGATGGGCGTGCTTCGGCTGCTGCGGCGGAGCAACATCCTGGAGAACAACATCGTTCAGACGGCCGCGTCGGCGGGCGAGTCGCTGGCGGCCGGCGTGATCTTCACGCTGCCGGCGCTGGTGATCCTGGACTTCTGGGGCGGGTTCGATTTCGTGTGGGTGACGGTCATCGCGGGGTTCGGGGGGATCCTGGGGGTGCTGTTCACGATCCCGCTGCGACGGTCGTTGATCGTGGAAGGCGAGCTGGCGTTCCCGGAGGGCGTCGCAACGGCCGAGGTGCTGGAGTCGGGCGCACGGGGCGGGCGGGACGTCGGCGTGATCGCCAAGGCGGCGATCGCGGGCGGGCTGTTCAAGTTCGGGGAGGCGGGGCTGCGGATCTGGACGGGTGCGTTCGAGGCGGCGCGGGGCGTCGGCGGGTCGGTCGCGTATTTCGGCACGAACCTGAGTCCGGCCTTGCTGTCGGTCGGCTACATCGTGGGGCTGAACATCGCGGTGCTGATCTTTCTGGGGGGACTGGGCAACTGGCTGATCGCGATACCAATCTGTGCGGCTCGGGGATCCTGGCCGATCGTGGACGGCGAGGCGATGCCGGCGGTGGATTGGGCGCACGAGATCTGGTCGGCCAAGACGCGGTACATCGGGGTAGGGGGGATGCTGGTAGGGGGGTTGTGGACGGTGCTCAAGCTGCGTCGATCCCTCGTCAGCGGGATCAGGACAGGGCTGGACGCCTACCGGCGGGTTGGGGGCCAGGCCGTGACCATCGCCAGGACCGAGAAGGACATGCCGATGAAGTGGGTCCTGGCCCTGATGGGCGCGTCGGTCGTGCCGCTGTTTATCGTTTACCAGGTATTCGTCGAGCGGGTGTATGTGTCGGCACCGATGGCGGTGACGATGCTGGTGACGGGGTTTCTGTTCTCGGCCGTGGCCGGGTACATGGCCGGGCTGGTGGGCTCGTCGAACAACCCGATTTCGGGTGTGACGATCGCGACGGTGCTCGTGTCGTCGCTGCTGTTGGTGGTGCTGATGGGCGCCGGGGCGAAGAATGGGCCAGCGGCGGCGATCATCATCGGCAGCGTCGTGTGCTGCGCCGCGGCGATCGCAGGCGACAACATGCAGGATCTCAAGGCCGGGTACATCGTCGGGGCCACGCCGTGGAAACAACAGGTCATGCAGATGGTGGGGACGGCGTCCGCGGCGGTGGTGATGGCGCCGATCCTGACGTTGTTGCTCGAGGCCTACGGGTTCGCGGGCCATACGTCGGCCAAGGCGAGCCCGCTGATCGCGGCGCAGGCGAACCTGATGGCGTCGGTGGCGCGGGGCGTGTTCGCAGGCGACCTGCCCTGGGGGTTCGTGTCGGTGGGGGTGGTCGTGGCCGTGGGGGTGATCGTGCTGGACGGCATCCTGGAGCGCCGGGGCAGCACGTTTCGTACGCCGGTGCTGGCGGTGGCGATCGGGTTCTATTTGCCGTTTGAGCTGGCCGTGCCGATCTTCGCGGGGGGATTGCTGAATCACGCGCTCGCGTCGCGGCAGACCAAACGGGGCGCCGGACCGGAAGAGATTGGCAATTCCAACCGGCGGGGACTACTATTCGCTTCGGGATTGATCACCGGGGAGGCGTTGATCGGCATTCTGTTGGCGATCCCGATCGTGGTCAGCGGAGACGTGGACGTCCTGGCCGTCCTGGCTGAACCCGCGGGCGCCTGGCCGGGCGCGATCCTGTTGACGGCAGTGGGGTGCTGGCTCTATCGGGTGGCGTCGGTAGGGGCCAGGGGAAGGTAGGCGAGGGACACGAGGTCCATAGCGACACATGGATAGGAGGTATCAGGCGATGCGAGGCAAGGGCATTTCGCGTCGACGGTTTCTGGGTCGGTCGTTGGCAGGGGCGGCAAGCTTCACGATCGTGCCCCGCCACGTGCTGGGTGGGGCGGGCCACACGCCGCCAAGCGAGCAACTGACCAAGGCCATCGTCGGCGTGGGCGGCATGGGGCGAGGACACATCAAGTACGGCGGTGCGAAGCTCCTGGCCGTCTGCGACGTCGACGAAGCGCATCTGCAAATGGCGCT
>CAYOGX010001095.1:0-2162 GCA_964403235.1 uncultured Planctomycetales bacterium
GTGCGTGCCGGGCAAGCCCATCTCGCACGCGGTGGTGGTGGTCGCCATCGGCAAGGACCTGTTCGTCGTAGTCGGGTTTCTGTTGGTCTCCCTGGTCACGGGGCGGCTTTTCATCAGGGCCCGGGTGGCGGGCAAGTGGTGTACGGCGTTGCAGTTGGCCATGGTCGTCGCGGTGCTGCTGTGGCCCGAGTTCAACCGGCTCGGCTGGCTGTTCGGCCGGCTGCCCGACCTACTGTGGTGGTCGGCGACGGTCGTGGCGGTGATCGCGGCGATTGATTACTATCGGCTGGGAACCGCCTATGCCGCGGAGGTCAGCGACGCGGCCTTGGGCGGCTCGGATCCCAAAGGAGAGCCATGAGTAGTCCGTTCTGCACCATCGATGAGGCGTTGGACGAGGTCCGCCAGGGACGAATGATTATCCTTGTGGACGACGAGGATCGGGAGAACGAGGGGGATCTGGTCTGCCCGGCCTCGACGCTCACGCCCGAGCAGGTCAACTTCATGCTCAAGCACGCCCGCGGGCTGCTGTGTCTGACGTTGACGAAGGAGCGATGTGAGCGTCTGAACCTGCATCCGCAGTCTCCGGAGAACACGGCGTCGTTGGGCACGGCCTTTACGGTCAGCGTCGACGCGCATCCGAGGTTCGGCACGACCACGGGGGTGTCCGCAGCCGACCGGGCCACCACCGTCCGGACCGCCGTGGCCCACGACGCCCGCCCGCCCGACCTGCTGAGGCCGGGCCACGTGCATCCCCTACAAGCCCGTGAGGGCGGCGTGCTGGTCCGCGCCGGGCAGACCGAAGGCTCGATCGACATGGTCCGGCTGGCCGGTCTGCCGCCCGCGGCCGTGCTCATCGAGATCATGAACGAGGACGGCACGATGGCTCGCGTGCCGCAACTGGCCGAGTTCTCCCGCGAGCACGGCATCAAGATGTGCACGATCGCCGACCTGATCGAATACCGGCTGAGTCGGGAGAAGCTGGTCAAGCGGATCGCGACATTTCCGTTGCCGACCGAGTTCGGCGAGTTCCAGTTGATCGCCTACGAATCGATGGTGGACAAGGACGCGCAGCTCGCCCTGTGCCGTGGGGACGTGGGGCGATTGAGCAAGGACGGCCGGACCAGGGCGATCGACGACCCCGTGTTGGTCCGCGTGCATTCGGAGTGCCTGTTCGGCGACGCGTTCGGGTCGCTGCGATGCGAGTGCGGGCAGCAACTGAAGACGGCCCTGCGGCAGATCGCCGAGGCGGGGCGGGGGGTGCTGATCTATCTCCGCCAGGAGGGACGCGGGATCGGGCTGGCGGCCAAGTGCCGCGCGTACGCGCTGCAAGACGAGGGGCTCGACACGGTCGAGGCCAACGAGCGGCTCGGGCTGCCGGCCGATCGACGCGATTACGGCATCGGGGCACAGATCCTCCGCGACCTGGGCCTGCGGCAACTCCGGATCCTGACCAACAACCCCAAGAAGATCAATCGGCTGGAGGTCTACGGCATTCATATCGCCGAGCAGATCCCGATCATCATCCCGGCCAACGACGCCAACCGTCGGTACCTCCAGACCAAGCGCGACCGGATGGGTCACATCCTCGAGGAGATCTGACCCCAAGACGGCGCATGGAGGTGGGCCCATCGCCGCGGGCGTCGTGACGGCCATAAGGCAACCGGACCTGCTCTTTCCGAGACACACCGCTGCCCCTTGAGCCCCACGAGGGTGATGCCCACCACGGAGTAGCGCCGAACCCAACGAATGTCCAGATGAGTACGGTGGGTTGGTGACGAGGCCTGCGCATGTTGCAGGCCACGCGATGTAAGATATCCGGATTATCTTCCCCTTGCTCGGACAGATAGATTTCAGTAATGTCTAGATATACACGTCATGTGAGGAGGGGTTAGGCGAGGTCGTCGTTGGTGGGTTATCTCCGGGTCCACCGGGTGCACGGATGCCCCTGCTGAGTCCCGACGGATCGATCAGGAGGTAGTCTGATGCGCGCCAACGATCCTAAACGGGTTAGCGTCCTCGATCGGGTTCGACAGGACGGCCTGTTGCAGGTCGGTGGTTGTCTGTTGGGTGTGATCGGGGTGTTGTACGCGTTCGGCTGTGCGCCGCAGCCGGGGCAGGTGGCGACGCCCACGTTCAGCCCTGAGGGCGGGAGCTTCACGGAT
>CAYOGX010001096.1:0-2161 GCA_964403235.1 uncultured Planctomycetales bacterium
GGGCAGGCAGCCCGGCCACACGGCCGGGCGCTCGCCGTTTGCCCCCTTAGCTCCGTTGCGCGCCCGTCCTCGCCAAGGCCCCTCCCCCGGCACCCGGCAGAGGGCGGGCGGCGTCTGGGAACCCGGCCGGGAGGGCCCAAAAACCCTCCCGGCCGAAGTCCGTCGCGAGACGCGGTTGTCACGCTCCGCGCTCGCTTGTTAGCGTCGTTTACTTCGCGTCCCCTCGCGCGAACCAGTTACGCACCATGACCGAGTAGTCAGGCAGGCCGACCCCGCCGTCGCCGGTAATGTCAGCCACATCGTTGGCCGTGTACCAGTTGAGCTTGAGGATCGCGTAATCCAGGATGTTGATCGTGTTGGTGCCGTTCAGATCACCACCGGGGAGCTTGTCGCCACCCGTGAAGTTGACGCCCGTAGCCTGTCCGTTACCGTCCAGAGCCATGGCCACCTTGCTCCGCAGGTTCCACGCCGTCTTCGCACTCAGGCCCGTGGTGAGGTCCGGCACGTCGGTCAACGTGTAGGTGCCGGTGCTGCTTGCCGCGGGGAAGACAACGCCGATGTCCCACGTCTTCTCGGTGCCGCCGGTCGCCACGAACCTAACGGTCCGCGTAATGCCGCCTGCAGGCGGGTCGAGGTCCTCGAGTTCGACCGTGCCCGTAATCTGGTTCTTGTTGATGTAGAAAGTGTCGTCGAGCGTCGCCGTAGCCTCGTTGCCGGCCTTGTCCTTGACACCACTGACCGCGATGTCGGCCACGCCGTTAGCCGTCCCCGCAGCGACGGTCACGGTGACCTGGAAGCGCCCATTGCCCGAATCGGCCGTGACGGCGCCCGCAGCGAGCGGATTGGCCGCGCTGTCGGTCACCGTGATGGTCGGCAACTGGGTCCAGTCGATGCCGGAGTCCACGCCCGTGTCGTCGTCGGACACGTACACGGAGACCACGACCGCGCCCTGCACGGCCGGATTGCCCGCGTCGCTCGGCGTGAGGTCGGAACCGCCGCCCTGTATGGCCTGGATGTCGTCCACGACCGGGTTCGTGCTGTCGATCGTGAAGTCCGCATCCGACTCATCCGAGGTGCTGTTGCCCGAGAGGTCGGAAACCGTCACCTGCACCCGGGCGGTGTTGACATCCAGCAACGGAACCGTCCAGTCATACGAGCCGTCGTTGTTTTGGCCCGAAGCGATCGGGTTCCACGTGGCTCCGCTGTCCGTCGAGTACTCGAGCACGACTGAATCGGAGTCAATGTACGTGTCGGTGGCCGTCCACGTGATCGTCTCGACGGTGCCGCCCTTGAAGTACTCGCCGCCGTCGGGATACGTCACCTCCACGTCCGGCGCGGTCCCGTCAATCACGATCGTCAGGCTGTCCACCTTGTTGGGCATGACGGCCTGGGCGTTCATGTCAGCGAGCCACGTGCTCTCCACGTCGTCCACGTCGGCGCGGAATACCACCTGCGTCGTGCCCTCGTTGGAACCGGTCTGCAGCGTGATCTTTGCCACCGTGGCATCCACATCGGTACCCGTGCCCGGAGAGGTGTCGCCCCATACGCCGACGCACACATCCAGGTCGCCGCCGCTATCCCAAACACCCCAGATCAGCTCGTCCCAAGGGCCGGAGGGATCACCCTCAGCCACCACCACCTCGCCGGCGCCGGCCAGGAAATACGTGGAACTGAAATTGATAATCGCCTGGCAGCCCTTGACCATCTGCAGCAGGTTCGAGACGTCCATGTCGATCAGGATGCCCGTCTCGTTCGTCTTCACGTACAGGTCAGCCGGGTCCACGTTGAGCTCCAGCAGGTTGCCCTTCGACCAGCCCCACATCGCTTCGGCGGTCACCTCGTTGTTCTCGTTGGAGTCCTCGTAGCTCCTCCAGCCGCCGGTACACAGCTGATGCGTACTGATGTACTCGATGGCGGCGACGATCTCGTCGTGATATCCGCCTATTTCGTTCAGGGCCTTGACGGCAGTCTCAGTGTACTGGATGGACTCATTGGCCTCGTACGGGATCACGTGGAGATAGTCCCAGGCGAATCCCCCGGTCTCCGGGACCTGAAACGTCACGAGCAGGTCGGCCAACTGGTTCAAGTTCTTGCCATTGCACCATCCGCCGCCGCCCGCCGTGTAGCTCTCTCCGACGAAGGCCAGGCCGTAGATGGCGCC
>CAYOGX010001097.1:0-2160 GCA_964403235.1 uncultured Planctomycetales bacterium
GTCTGGCAGCAGTTCCTGGCCGTCCGCGACGGCAAGATCGCCAACCCCTGCCCCCCCGAGGTGGGCCTGCGGATGGCCAAGCTATGGGACGCGATCAAGGCCTCGTCCGAACAAGGTGGCAGGCCCGTGCGATGCGGGTAAAGGGCAATCGAACATCGCGGTAGGAGAGCACACGTTATGGAACTCGGAAGCGTGGCAATCGTGCTGATCGTCTGTGCGATCGTATCCGCAAAGTGGACGATGGAGTTGGGGCGCGGTCAGGTGAGCCAACTGTTGCACGGCATCGGCGGCCTGCTGCTCGGGCCGCTGGTCCTGCTGATTCTCTATGTACACCTGTTGCGCAGGAGATTGGCTGAGGCAGAGCGCTAGGGCCGCGCGCCCTACCGCCCACGTAGGGCAGGTCGAGGAACGAGACCTGCCAGAGCGACCAACAACGGCAGGTGTCGCTGCGCTCCGCCGTGCCCTACACATTCGGAGCGCCTCACATGACGAGACCCCGTGCGGCTAGACGACCCGGCCCGTCGGCGTCTTCTGTGGCAAACTGGGGACTCGCAATCGTAGCGGCAATGGCTGTGAACGCTCACACCGCGGCGGTTGGGCGCTCCGACTACTTCGCCAAGGTCCGCACGACACTCGACAATCTGATCCGCCACGGCCGCGATCGCTATGGCAAGACGCAGTCGCCGCTGTTCGCGGCCATTCTGACCGAAGACACGCTGACGTGCCCCGAGGACCCGCCGACCTACGCGCTCGACCCGTTGCGGTTGGACCCGGGCCGATACCAGAACCGCCGCGGACCGGGCGGGGGCAACCTGGCCTACGACCAGGCAACGCTGCGGTGCCTAAACCTGATGACGCAGATCACGGGCGATGCCGCCTATCGTGAGGCGGCGCTGGACGCCCTCCGCTGGCTACTGAACCACACGGACAACGGCCACGGTTTGCCCGTCCTCGGCGGGCACACCTACTGGCACTTCTACACCGAGGCCATGTCGCATCAAGGCCCGCACCACGAGCTGTGGAACTGGCCGATGGCGTGGGAGCTGTGGTGGTCGGCCGACGCCGACAAGACCCGCCGGTACGCCGATCGGGTCTGGAAGTGGCACGTCGTCGACAAGACCACGGGCGAGACGAATCGACACGGCGACGGCAAACGCGGCTGGGCGTTCACGTACAGCGACGCGACGTTCATCTCGCTGTGGTCGTTCGTCGGCCAACAGACGAGGGACCCCAAGTATCGGCAGTGGTGCGAGACGGTGGCCGGCTATCATTGGAGCCGTCGGAATCCCAAGACCAATCTGTTTCCCAGCTCCGGCGGCGCGAGCGCAGCCCGCACCAATCGCTGGGACGCCACCGATTTCACCACGATGCAGAGCGTGTTGGCCTATCACCTGATCGTCGCGGGCCGAAGGACGCACAGCGACACGCTGGTCAAGAGGGGCCGGGCCATCCTCGATGCGTACGCCAAGTACGGCTATGACGCGAAGAAGGGCCTGTTCTACGCGTCGCTGAAGCTCGACGGGGGGCCGGTCAAGCCCGACGCCGAGCGCCCGCCCGTCACGGCCCAGGACCAGCCCGTCGGATACCTGGCCATGTGGCAGCCGCACGTCGGCTGGCACGAGCTGCCGCTCCAGATGGCCCAGGCCTACGCGTGGGCGGCCGAGACGGTCGATCGCACCGCCTATCTCGAGCCGGCCCAGCGGTTCGGACGCATCCTGCAAAAGGCCTGGCGCGATCGATACGCCGGCTACCCCGACTGGCCCGCCTACGCCGACGCGATGAAGTCCGACCCCAAGCGGCTGAAGTCGTACAAGCAGGTCGTCTCGAAGCAGCGTTACCTTGCGCCGCGGAAAAGGTGTCAGGAACCTTTTTCCCACGGGGACGAAAAGGTTCCTGACACCTTTTTGCCCGAGCTCCTCGACGCGTACGTCAAGGGCGGCTACGTCTACCAGGCCCCGTTCGGCCTGTTCGCCGACCACTACGGCCGACTGATCCAGTTCGCGCTGACGATGCACCGCCTGACCGGCCAGGACGACTGGCTGACCCTCGCCCGCCAGGTCGCCGACGCCGCCCTCTCGGAGCTATGGCGAGGCCGGATCTTCGTAGGCCACGTCGCCAAAACCCACTACTACAACACCGACCACGTCGGCATCCTGCTCC
>CAYOGX010001098.1:0-2155 GCA_964403235.1 uncultured Planctomycetales bacterium
GGAAGGGATCGACCTGCGAAGCATCAAGCGCCGTGCGCGGTTCCAACGTTCGGCGTGAATCGCGCAAATCCTCAATGAGTTCAGGCGATTTCACGGGACACTTGGTGCGCGGTAGGATGGGATCGTGATCACGGATGATCCCAACTCGCCGGCCTCGGAACTCGAAGCTCTTCGTCAAGAAGTCGTGCAACTCCGTGCGTCAGTAAAGCAACGGTCATCGCAAGTCGCATTGCTTGAAACCCTTCGAGACGAGCTCACCGAACAACTCCACCAGCGTGATCGCAAGATCGACGACCTGCAGCATCGGTTGCAGGAACTGCTGCGTCGTCACTACGGGCGGTCGTCGGAGAAGCTGGATCCACGTCAGCGTCTACTGTTCGAGGACCTGATCCATCAAGCCATTCCCGAGTTGCCGGAGGAACCGGATGTAGAAGCCTCGCTGAAAGAAGCACCCAAGCGTCGGGGCCATGGCCGTCGCCGGCTGCCCATTAACCTGCCCCGCGAGATGATCATCCACGACCTGCCGGAAGACGAGAAGCCCTGTCCGTGCTGCGGGAAGATGCGGCACGTCATCGGCAAGCAGACGCACGAGCAGCTCGACTTCATCCCGGCGAAGGTGAAGGTGATCGAGCACGTTCGCCTGACCTATGGCTGCCCGCAGTGCGAGCAGAATGCTTCGCCCGACGGCCCGCAGATCGTGACCGCGGACAAGCCGTTGCAGCCGATCGAGAAGGGGTTGGCCGCCCCGGGCCTGCTGAGCTACGTGATCGTGAGCAAGTACGGCGATCACTGCCCGATGCACCGGCTGGAGCGGATCTTCGACCGTTACGGTATCGACATCGCCCGATCGACGATGTGCGACTGGGCGGCCCAGTGTGCGGACGCCCTTCGGCCGTTGTACGAGCTGATGGTCGACGAGGTGCGAGCGTCGAAGGTCATCCACACCGATGACACGCCGGTCAAGGTCCAGGACCGCAGCCGCACACAGACCCGGACCGGCCGGTTCTGGGTCTACCTGGGGGATGAGAATCATCCGCAGACGGTGTTCGCGTATACGCCGGGCCGCAGTCGGGACGGGCCGATGACGTTCCTGCGCGACTGGGGCAAGGATGAACAGGTGTATCTGCAGGCCGATGCGTTCGGCGGATATGACGGCATCTACGCGGGCGAGGCCGGTGGTCACGTGACGGAGGTGGCGTGCTGGGCGCACGCGCGGCGCAAGTTCTACGATGCGCGGAGCAGCGACCCGGCGGTCAGCGCCCAGGCCCTGGCGTCCATCCGGCTGCTGTATGACGTGGAGAACCAAGCGAAGAAGGAAGCAAAGAGCCGCGGACTTCAGCCCGCGCGGATGTCCTCTGCAGACCATGCTTCCAAGGTAAACCGCGCTTCGGAAGATCGACACGCCTACGAGCAACTCGTGACGGCGCGGGCACGCCTGCGACCGGAACTGGCCGTGCCGCGGCTCGCGGAGTTCCGGGCATGGCTGGAGTCTCACCAGGCCGAGCGCGGCGGGCCCGTGCTACCCAAGAGCCCGATGGGCCAGGCCATTCAGTACGCCCTCAATCAGTGGGACGCACTCTGCGTCTACACCACGGACGGCCGCTTGAACATCGATAACAACGCCAGCGAGAATGCCCTTCGCCGCGTCGCCATCGGCCGGAAGAACTGGCTCTTCGCCGGCAGCGACAACGGCGGCCATACCGCGGCGACGCTGTTCAGCCTCATCGCCACCTGCCAGCGGCACAAGGTCGAGCCGATGGCTTACCTCCGCGACATCCTCACCCGCATCGCCGCCACCCCCGTCAGCCAGCTTCCGGACCTCCTGCCTGACCGCTGGCAACCCGCCACCACCAACTGAAGCCAAGCAACATCGTCAGTTATGCCGAGCAATTGCTATGCCGCACGTTCAGTTCTCGATCACGTGCTCTGTTGGACGGTTACCAAGGCGGGAGGTTTCTCTTCGCGTCTCGGTTCAAAGAGCGGCTGAGGACGCTGAGGATATCGAGATCTCCTGCCGGCGGGGACAGTCGAATGGTCGTCTTGTCCACAGAGCAACGACCCCGAGAACACGGAGGGCGAGGTCAAGGTGAGGCTCGTAGTCCAAGGGACGCCGCGCCTTATGGATAGCGCCGGCGCCGGGAACGCCCTGATGTAC
>CAYOGX010001099.1:0-2153 GCA_964403235.1 uncultured Planctomycetales bacterium
GAGAAACGTCTTGTTGGCGATCAGGTTGTTCCCGAAGATCAGGTAGCACACGCCCAAGCGGGTCAGCGTGATCCCGCCCGCGGAGAAGGTGTGCTCCGCCCCCGGGGCGCAGATGAGGATGTCGTCCCTGCCGTCGCCGTTGAAATCGCCCGCGGAGCCGACCATGGCCCCGGCCATGGCGTTGGCCGTGGCCCCGATGAGCTTGACACCGGGCACCGCCGTCGTGGCCACCTGAGCCAGCGAGTACGTCTGTTCGCCCGTGTACCGCCGACCGCCGAACAGGACAGCGGCGGCCCCGGCGTCGACGGTGGCGCCGTTGTCGACGTACCGACTGCCCAGGACCACGTCGTCGATGCCGTCCCCGTTGAAGTCACCGATCCCGCTCTGCGTCTCGCCGAGACGGTCGCCGTTGGATGCCCCGACGATCTCGATCCGCGGGTGGTCGGCGACACTGATGTAGCCGAAGACGAGCTGCCCGAACACGATGTAGGCCACGCCGCAGTCCGTCAGGCTGTTCCGGTCCGCATCGGGCGCCCCGCAAGCGATGTCGGGAGAACCGTCCTGATTGAAGTCGTCGGCAGCCAGCGCTCGCCCCAGGTGATCCCCCGGCTGGGCGCCCAGGATCGAGAACACCCCGGGCCACGAGAGTTCTCGGAAATCCCCCTGAGTAATCTCCTCGGGGATCCATCCCTCGGGGAGGTCAAAGGGGTCACCCACCACGTAGTACCAGGGGAACCACTTGACCGGCAAGTGCCCCACCGCAGTGACGTCCTTGCCAAGGTAGATGTCGATTCGACCATAGCCGTCATTGGCATCCGGGGCTGAGAAAACCAGCTCGGGGGTGCCGTTGTTATCAGTATCTGAAATACTGCAGACGGTCTCCCCAAACTGGGTTGCGCCCAAGACCCAGGGGTGATCC
The DNA here is from genome assembly GCA_964403235.1 of uncultured Planctomycetales bacterium. Lineage (GTDB taxonomy): Bacteria > Planctomycetota > Phycisphaerae > UBA1845 > JAFGLZ01 > JAFGLZ01. Next base: position 920 of record CAYOGX010001099.1, read on the forward strand.
CCGCGGAAGCGAGCGCCTTGGGGGACGGAATCCCCGGACTGCCCAAACATCTCATCGTCCAACCTGTTCAAAGGTCCAGGGTCACGCTGGCCGACCATCCTCAGGTCAATCGTGTTGTACTCGAGCTGGTTCTGCGGCTGGGCCTGCTGGCTGGAGACATAGACGACCAGGCTCATTCGGTCCCAGCCGTAGTCGTCGTTGCTGGGGTCTGAGCTCGAATAGGGACCGCGAAAGCCATCGAAGTACTCCAGGGAATCGTCGTCGCGCGGATCGTCGTCCATAGCCTCGTACGTGTAGACGTCCGGCAAGCCGAAGGCAATCTCGGGGGATCCGTCGCCGTCGAGGTCTTCGATCGACGTGACAGACGCCAGCCCGCCGTCGCCGCCCTGACCGCCGTTGCCCCGCCATGGGTCGTCCGACCAGTTCTTGGGGGCGTGAAACTGACAACCACGGATGTTGGTCCCCACGGCGTTGAGGCTGTTGTAGCTGCTGAAGCGGGTGGCCCGTCCGTAGATCAGGTAGGCCTGGCCAATGTACCCGCGCCCCCTCGGGTTTCCGTAGCGGGCGGCGACGATGAAGTCGCCATACCCGTCGCCGTCAAGATCGTCGAGCTTACATCCAGACGAGCCGGCCCACCCTCCGTGGAAGTTCGGGTCTTGGGGATTGGGGTTGCCGTGGAATCCCTGGAAGATGGCGCCGGCCAGCCCAGTGCCGGCATCGGCCAAGTCCACCACGCCGGTGGCCCATTTCTGCACCGTCAGCCAGCCGATCGCGTAGGAGTAGACCGGCGGATTCACGCCATCCTCGACCTTGAACTGGATGTAGTAGGGTAGCCCGTCGGCTCGCGGAGGCGTCTGGCCGGTCGTGTCGATCTGGATCGCGAACCCGCCGCTACAGTTGGGATCATTGGGGTTGATCAAGCTGATGTCCGTCGTGGTGGGGTCCAGGGGCATGAGCGGCTGGCCCGTCGCCAACACGATGGGCGGATTCGGATTGGTCGGATCGTCGTCGTTAAACGGGTCGAGATCGTAGTCCAGTGCGATCCTTACGGTCGCGCTGGGATTGTCCGGATCGGTGGCCAGCCAATAGACACAGACCACGTCACCGTGGACGACGCCGATGTTCTCCGTCGGCCAGTAGATGTCGATCTTCGGCGGCTGGTTGACGGGGCTGACGCCCTCGGGCAGGATCTCGATCACGATCGCCGGCACGTCCCTGGCCATGTTGCCCACGT
>CAYOGX010001100.1:0-2153 GCA_964403235.1 uncultured Planctomycetales bacterium
GTACAAACAGCAACCCGTCTGCCCCCGGCGCGATCTTGTCCGCCTCGGTCTCGAGTTTCCGGAAGCGCTCGACGAGCTTGTCCTCGCCGCTGGGATGTCGAGCGATGTCCTGAAGAAGCCACCGATGCGTCATACCGCCAGCGTTGACGTAGGCCATCGCGTACCACACCGCCTCGTTGGGCGAAGCCAATGTGGACAACGCGCGGTGTCGGGCGTCGGCCGCGAAGTGATCGGTCGTCGCGGCGAAATGGCACACGTTGGCCGACAGATCGCACAACCGACCCGGACGCGTCAGGCCCGCCCCCAGGAACGTGGCGGGGTAGTCGCCCAAGCCGGCCACGATCGGCACGTCAGGGGGGACGTTGAAGTCGGACGCGACGTCGGCTGCCACGCGTCCGACCACTTCCGTCGGCGCGACAATTCGTGGCAAGACGTCCCCCGAAACGCCACAGAGATCCAACAGGGCATCGGACCAAGTCCCGGCGGCGTTGTCGGCCAGGCCCGACAGGCACAGGTTGGTCCGATCGATGAAGGCCTGGTCGGAATCCAATCCGGCCATTCTTCCAGCCAGGTACCCGCCGATGGTCAGCCACTTGCGGACCCTGGCGGCCTCGTCGGGTTCGTGGTCCTGCCACCACTTGATCTTCACACCGAGGTAGGGCAGACACCCGGTCAGTTCGCGGATGACGGCCTCGTGTTCGCGCATGAGCTGTTCGCGAAGGGGCTGGCAGCGCTCGTCCAGATGGGGATCAAATCGGGTGACGGGCTTGTGGGTATCGTCCACCCCGACGATGCCGCCCATCTGGCAGGCCATCCCGACCGCTTCGATGGATCCGCTGTCCACCCCGGCTGCCCGAATGGCCCGGCGACTCACCATGGCCGCCGCGTCGTAGTAGGCCGGCGCGTGGACCTCGGCCTGGCCCGGCTTGGGGCGACGCACGTCGATGGACCGCGTCCGGATGGCTAGACATTGCCCGTCCGCGCCGTAGACACCCCCGCGCACCACCGTCGCGCCCACGTCGATCGCGAGTAGATGACCGCCGCTCATTGTCCGCTCCGTGGTTCGCAGGCCGTCGGTGCTGCCAGGTGACCGCACCGTATTATGATATGTCGGACCACGCGGCCACGATCCTCCAGCGGCACAATCACGACATGCCGATGGTGTTGTCTACGGATCATCCGCCTCTCGGCTGCGAAGGGGAATTACGGCCTTGCCAGCAGCGAAATTCGCGTTACCATGGGGAGCCTACGAAGGAGCAAGTCTATGGCAACGACATGTCCGATCACCCGTGCCACATTCAAGAACGACGCCGGACCCGTCAAGGTCGTCGTCAACGGGATTGAGATGACCGCCGACACGAAGGAGTTCAGTACCGGCTCGTTCGGCTGGTATCTGAACAGCAAGGCCACCGTCGATGTCGGCGGCACCCCGGTATCCGTTCAGATCGGCGCCAATCTGACGATTATCGGCAGCAAGGACGCCAAGGCCACTTAGCTTCCGTGGCGTTCCGGCCCGCGAGGGCGCGGCGTGGAGCCACGCGGGGCCCGGGCGGGGTATGGGTGCTGCTGTCCTGGCGGGTGCCCCTCCCCTCCCCCATGGGGGCACGGGGGCCAAAAGGGTGTGACTGTGCGCCGAGGATCGGACGCGCCTTCCGCCCTGCCCCATCGCTCGCAAGTCTTGCAGGCGACCGGACGACCCCCCGATTTTGCCGATCATCATTTGACTTGCAGCTACCCAAATCTTATCTCACCTTGCAACGGCGCTTCAGGCCGGAGGTGAAACGAGGTGAGCGCGGTTCGCCCAAACGGACTGTGCGCATCTGGGGGGGGTCAGAATGAACAACGTTCCTCCGATCGGTCAGATCCTTTGCGACATGGGTCTCCTGACGGCGGGGGACGTCACCGACGTCCTCGAGCAACAGCAAGACACCGGCCGACGATTCGGCCAGATCGCCCTGGCGTGGGGGTTGGTCACGCCCGAACAGATCTGGGCGGCGTGGTCCAGGCAGTTGGCCGAGCACCAGCAGTACGTCGACATCGACGAGGTCGGGGTCGATACCAACGCCGTCGAGCGGGTCAGCAGCGTCATCGCCCGGTTTTATAACATCGTCCCGCTGCGCCTGTGGGGGGAAAACCTCGTCATGGCCGTCCCC
>CAYOGX010001101.1:0-2150 GCA_964403235.1 uncultured Planctomycetales bacterium
CAGCGCCTTGATCCGTTCGACATGCTTGGGCGCCACGTCGGGCAGCATCTCGATGTTGTCGGTGAGATTTATCGCCGGGTCCCAGTGGAGGATGACGGTGCCGTCGCGGACCCCGGCGGACAGAAGGGCGCTCTTGGGCGGCGAAAGGACTACGAAGTCGTCAACCTCGTCCCCCTGGCGGGGGTCGTCGAACTTGCCGTTGAAGCCCAGGGCGTCGGTCAGCGCCTGGTCGGCGTTGGCCCGCATCCCGTTGCGGTTGTTTCCGATGACGAAGCAGTTGCGCACCTCGAGCACTTCGCCGGGCTGGATGCCGGCGCCGGACATGTCCTCGAAGGGGCCGATCGACGGGCAGATGCGCCAGTCGTAGGCGGTGGTAATTTCTTCGAAGGTCCCGACGTCCACCATGTAGGCGAATTTGTAGGCGTCGTTCTCCGGGTCGTTGTTGATGTCCCAGGAGTGCTGACCGGTGACGACGTATTCACGCTCGGCGGGACCGCCGGGATCTATGCACGCGCGCAGGGGGCGCACGGCGATGAAGCCGGGATAGGGGCCGCCCGTATCCCACTCGGAGTCGAACATATAGCTCATCTTGCGCGGCGCGGCGTCGAAGGCGTAGTCCTCGCAGGAGAAGTGCCCCCAGAAGGGCTGGGTGGTCTCGTCGCCGTCAATCACCATGGGGAAGTTGACGGAGTCGTACTCGTCGGGGATGCCGTCGGGGGTCTTAACCCAGGTGACGTTGTTGTAGATGTCGCCGTCTCCGAAGGGCTCGCCGGCGGATTCCAGGGCGCTCGAGTTGCCGTCGAACTGGGCCAGGTCGTTGTCGAAGGAGACCGACCCGCCGATGTCACAGTCGAAGGCGAAGGCCAGGAATGTGTCGGGATCGAGCGGGGCCGCCCCGATGTAGCGCAGGTAGTAGTAAATGGTGAGCCACTCGTCGTGACCCGGGGCGCTCCAGCCCATGGATTGACAGGCCACCTCGAGCCCGATGACTATGGGCGAGGTTTCGTCGGTCATGTACCAGTGGCCGTCCTGGTCCGATACGCGCGACGGCACGTTGGTGCGCCAATACTCGCCCATCCAGCTGTAGTCGGTTCCCTCCTGGGTCCCGAAGGAAGAGGGGAGCGGGTAGGCGGTGCCGGGATCGGTGTTGTATATCGGCGACTTCGGGTACCAGTCGAGCTCGTTCAACACGTGGTAGACGTGGATGACGGTCTCCTGGTTGCCGAACCACGGTGAGCCGGTGTAGTTGTAGTTCACGCCCGAACCGAGCGGCCACTCGGCGTTGGGGTCCGTGGCGTTGGAGCCTATGTTGGCGCAGTTGAATATCGTGTTACCGAAGTTGCCGATGTTGTGGACGTAGGTCATGACGCGGTAGTTGCCGTCAGGTTCAACCTCGGTGAGCGAGCGGGCCGTCACACCGTTCGTGCCGACCGCAACCACCCCCACAACGAAGGCCGCCAGGGCAAGGGCTGAAAGGCCGATTTTCAGTTTCAGCTTCACGGAGATTTCCTCCTTGCTCCAGAACGGTGAATGTTTACGACAAAAATGGGTAGTGCCCAATCCAGGGGAGGTCGGGGCCGATGGTTCGACCCCGACCTCTATCATCTAGAAGGAGATGCTGCCTCCAACACGGATCTGGAAGGGCTCATCGTAGACGTCCACGTCGTCCCACGGTCCGTTCTCGTCGCCGTAGAGGTAGTAGAAAGCCGTCCAGTCACGGTTACCGCCCGTGCCCTCGTCGGGCCCGAGGTTGCTCACGTTCCAGCGGTCGAAGATGTTGAGCGCCTCGACGAAGAGCTGGAACTGCATACCCCAGAGGTTCAGGTTGTAGTTGACCTTGGCGTCCAGGGTCATGGACCAGGGCATGCGCTCGGAATTTATCTTCTTCTGGGCGCCCTGCTCGACGGGAGGTGAGAACGGTGTGCCGGAGCCGAAGCTGAAGTTCAGGTTGGCACCCCAGGTATCGGCATCGCGGAAGTCGAGCATCAGGTTGACGGTGTGGGTTACGTCCCAGTCCAACAGGTTGGCTTCCAGCGGCAGGTTCCAGCCGTAGTATGAGTACGCGTACCCCTGTCGCCAATCCGACGACAGGCCCCGGGCGATGGAGTACGTGTAGGCTATCTTCGAGCTGAACCAGTCGGTCCAGGTAC
>CAYOGX010001102.1:0-2144 GCA_964403235.1 uncultured Planctomycetales bacterium
ACCGAGACGCCGCGCTCTTGGACGCCAGGATCAGCGCGCTGAGCTCCAGAAAGGCCGTCCGCTGGCTGACGAGCACGTCCGCGCGGGCTGACAGGAGCGTCTGAGGTCGAGCCTCGATCGCCATGAGCTGCTCGACAAGGCTCTCGATGTCCAGGCCGGACATCAGACCAATGCCGGAACTGATTGTCCCCATCGCAACCCCGATCCGTTTCCAGGTCGTCCGTCTTGCGAAAGCCCGACGAGGCCCCGCCCCCACCCGGCTGCGCACACCCCCCCGTACCGGCACGACCGGGCGCAGCCCGCCCTGTCTAATATCGGCGGTCGGACAGACGGGCTTGATCGTCCCATAACAAATCCGGCTCGAGCCCCTGGCCCCGGATCGAGCCACGACCGTCCCCTGACGCTTGAGGGCACCACGAAGGCAGGCATCGGGCCTGCACGGCGCCTGTCGGCGCTTACGAGAAACGGGTCATCGAAACAGGGGCACTGGAATCCCGGACTCTGCTCGGGCATGATGGAGGTACACTGAGGGTCTCGATCCGTGTTGCGGACGAAAGGGCATCGACAGGGCGGCGTGTTGCGCTTGGGTCGGTCTGGCTGGCTCGGCGTCGCTTGCGCGGTCGTCGGCAGCATCCGGGCCGAGTTCATCCGCGATTGGACCCAACTGGACGGCTGGCCCGACGGCACGCCGGCCCTGACCGACGCGGCCGGGCGGGGCGTCGAGGGCGTGAGGAGGCCCCATGGCCGTTCTATGCAAGCTGGTTGACCCGGACGGTTACGTCGCCTCCGATTGGGACCTCCTGGCCGATCCGGTCGGGCGGGCGTACTGGATCGGTCACTTCACCCACCACACCGAGACAATGCTGGCCCTCCAGACCGATCAGGGAGACGATCCGGGCGCGATGGCGGCGTTCCGCGCGGAGTTGCTGGCCGAACTGGCGAAGCTGGAGGCCGACCCGACCTGCTGGGGCCCGCTGACGGTCTTGAGTTTCGACGCCTGTCGAGAACGGCTGCTCCGCAAGCACGGCTTCGCCGATCCCTACGCCCAGGTCAAGCGACGCGAGGACGAGGCCGCCGTCGGTCTGTTCGCGGAGGTCCTGGCTGAGCTGGACGCGCTGTCCGGTCCGGTGCTGATCGAGGCGTTGATCCGCGGCGTGTTCGCCGGCAACATCTTCGACCTCGGCTCATTGGCGACCGTCAAGGACTATCACCAACAGGGCATGGACTTCCACGCCACGCGCGACCGCCTGCCCGCCCGTCCCTGGTTGGTCGATGACGGCGACGCTTTGTCCGCCCGACTGTTGGAACCCAGGCCGTATCGACAGGTCCTGTTCTTCGTGGACAACGCTGGGGCCGATCTGGTCCTCGGCTGCCTGCCGCTGGCGCGGCACCTGGCGCGAGCGGGGTCGCGGGTGGTGCTGGCGGCCAACTCGATGCCGTCGCTGAACGATATCACCTGGCCCGAGCTTCGGGAGGTGCTCGATCGGTTGGGCGGGCTCGACCTGATGCTGGAACAACTACTGGCGGACGATCGGATCGCCGCGATCCCCAGCGGCTGCGGCACGCCCCTGATCGACCTGACTGACGTGTCGGACGAGTGCAACCAGGCCGCCCGCGACGCCGACCTGATTATCCTGGAGGGCATGGGCCGATCCGTCGAGAGCAACTACCACGTCCGATTCACCTGCGACGTGCTCAAGATCGCGCTGCTGAAGGACCAGGCCGTCGCCGAACGCCTGGGCGGCGCGCTCTACGATCCGGTCTGCAAGTTCGAGCAGGCCTGATACGCGTTTCATTTCGGGATCGACTACAGGTAGATGAGCATCACCACGACGAACAGCGGAACGAGGATAACGACGCTGTAGCCCATGTAGCCGAAGAAGCTGGGCATCTTGACGCCCGACTGCTCGGCGATGCTCTTGACCATGAAGTTCGGTCCGTTGCCGATGTAGCTGTTGGCGCCCATGAAGACCGCGCCGAGGGAGATGGCCACCAAGAGGGGCAGGGCGATCTGGCCGCCCGTCGTCAGCGTCAGCAACTGCTCGGGGTTGGCCCATTCGAGCGACCGGGCCGTCTCGAAATAGACCACGTAGGTGGGGGAATTGTCCAGGAAGCTGCTGAGCACGCCGGTGGCCCAGAAGAAG
>CAYOGX010001103.1:0-2144 GCA_964403235.1 uncultured Planctomycetales bacterium
CGACGGCCTCGTGCGACAGGTTGCTGAACGCGTCGTCGGGTCTCACGAGGATCTCGATCCGCTCCCCAATCTTGCACTGCGACGGCACGTAGGCCCGCAAATGATCGAGCTTGCCCCCCAGGATGTGCATCACACACGCGCCGACGATCTGATGCTCGGTGGTCTCGCCCCAGACGCCGCGGCCGTGGCCTTTGCCCATCTTCGGCTTGGCGCCCCGCGCGGGACAGTACAGAACGACGAACTTGTTGAACATCCGGACGTTCGGCGCCTCGATGCCGGCCCCGCCCCTCGACGTGTCGCCCAGCGTCACGTAGATCGTCGTTCCCGCGGCCAGACCCGCCTTGGGAACCGACACGATGAACGTTCCCGGCGACTCGCGCTTGTCGACCGAGAGGGACAGTGGCTTGCCGTCGTCGAGCCGTGCCGTCACGTATCCCTTCGCCGCGGGGTCCTTCACCTGTGGCCGCTTGAACGCGCCCTTGTTGTTTCGCCAGCCGTGAAGCTGGAGCTTGAGGACCTCGCCGGCCGCCACGTCGTCCGACAGGCGGAACCGAAGCCGCCACGTGGACGTCTCGCCGGCCAGCGCGACCACGGGCTCGGCCCGCTCGAGCGGCACACGCTTGGGGATCCGGATCGGGCGCTTCAAGGTGGGCACCCTACCAATCTTCGGCAACGTCATTGTCGTACCTTCCCCCGGCGACGGGTGCGCGGAACCGGCCCCCTCGCACGCCTTGGCGCCAAACCCGACCGCCAACACGCCGCAACCGATCAGGACGGAGAACTGCCGGCCTTTCATCCCAGACCCCTTTCTGCGCGGACCCGAACCCACCCGGCACGCGGCTGAATACCACGCGCATTCTTGCAGAAAAGCAGCAGCCAGACAACGCGAAGCCCGTGCGGTGCATCGGCGGCTGCGCTACGGCGACTTGCGGTCAATGGCGCGGCCTCCCAGGTGAGGCGGCGGTTGGCTGGCCAACATGACCAGGGCCTCGCGGACCCGGGTGATCTGTTCGGGCGTGACAGTCAGGTAGCGGCGCTTCCCGTCCGGGGCAGGGCTGAATCGGGCGAACCCCTCCGGTGTGATGCGAATCGTGCCCGTGCCGGACAGGCCGAAGTAACCGCGATCAGGTCGCACCGCGTACAGCACGCTGGTCAGGTCCCACGTCGGGCGGTCGTAGGGCATCTTGAGGTACAGCTCGTATGCCTCGCGGAGCGGGTGGTGACGGACGTACGCGAAATCACGGCGGATGCTCACGGCGGGATACAGGACGGCCTTTCCGATCTCGTACCCGCTCGCGACGACGGGCGTGGGCCAGTCGGCGAAGACCTTCTGCGCCGCGGGCAGGTCCTTGACGACGTTGTATTCCTTGTGCTTGCCTTGATGCGTGTACGTACCGGCCATGATCGACAGCAGCCGGCACTTGCTGGCCACCAGTTGGCGCCCGGTCATCGACGAATGCCGGTCCGCCGGCGAATCGAGCAGGCGGGCGATGTTCGTCGAGAACCCAACCACGACCATGACGACGCTGCGGTCGGGCTGGGCGGCCAGGACCTTTCGGTGGACGTCCACGGCCTCGGGCGCGTCCTTGCCGCTCCGCAGGTCGTGGGGGTAGCGCAGGGCGCCGCCGTCCCTGGCCTGTGCTGGCGGCTTGATGTACTTGCCCGGTGCGGGCGTCTTGCCGTCGCGCACGGCACCGACCGGGACGTCGCCCCGACCATAAAACGTGTTGACAAGGTCGATGAACGGGGCGCTGAATTCGTTGTCCTTCGAGCTGGTGACGGCCAGCAGCCTGCACTCGCCTCGGGTCTGGAGCGCATGGATCACGCCCAAGGCGAGCGCGTCGTCGATGTCGTTGCCCATGTCCGTGTCGAAGATCAGCGATACGGGCCTGGGCGCCTCGGCTGCCGACACGAGGGAATGGGCACAGGGGGACGCGGCGGCAACGACGGAGGCCACGAACAACCAGGCAGAACGTCTCACAGTAGGGTCACTCCTATTGGGTTACGGTGTGGCCGGATTGTAAGACTCGGCTCGTGGATCATCAAGCGACCGGGGTAGCTTCAGCGACGTCGTTCCGCCGAGCGCCGGGCCGCTTGGCCCCGATGGAAAACCTGCTATCATCAAGCCGACCCACCACCCGCGG
>CAYOGX010001104.1:0-2142 GCA_964403235.1 uncultured Planctomycetales bacterium
ATCTTCACCTCCATGGGCCTGGTCACCACCGACTGGCATCTCCTGATGGCCGGCTCGATGATCGTCCTGCTGCCGGTCCTCGTCGTTTTCTTCGCGCTCCAGCGCTACTTCGTCCGCGGGATTGTGACGACGGGGCTGAAGGGGTAGGGTTGCGTGGGTCGTCCCGACGCGACCTGCGGAACTGGCCGCGCGACTGGAGCGTTGTGGGAGCAGATGGAGGACAGCCCATGCCAACGGACGCGGCTCTGGAAGCGTCGAGGATACTGCGGGATGGCGGCCTGTTTCAGTGGTATGTGATCCCCATCTTCGCCCTGGTGGTTTACGTATACGCCGTAGAAGTCGAAAGGAGAAACTGGAATCTGGTCCTTGCGGGGCTGGCGTTTTGGGGCATGGACTGGTTCAACGAGATCTGGAACTCGCTTGTCTTTCACTTCACGAACTACGCGCCGTGTTGGGGCGCGCCGGGGCAGACGGCCTACCTCATCCTGATCGGGCTGAACATCGAGATCTGCTTCATGTTCGCCATCGCCGGCGTCGTGTTCGCCAAGATGCTGCCCGCGGACAAGCGGATGCGAATCCTCGGGGTGCCGAACCGATGGGTGTTCGCGGTGACGTGTTCTATCTTCTGCGTGGTCGTGGAGTTCCTCCTGAACGCGGTCGGCGCGCTGACGTGGGATTATGCCTGGTGGAACCTCCGTGCACCGTGGCTGATCTTCCTGATCGGTTACCTACACTTCTTCGTGGTGTCGTTCTGGGTCTACGACATGGAACGGCTGAAGAACAAGCTCGTCGTGGTCGGCGCGATCTACGCGTTCGACGCGGTTTGCATCGTCGTGTTCGGTGTGATCCTCAAGTGGATCTAGCAGCTAACGAAGCCCGTGGCCCGCGCGCTGGTGGCCGCAGGGGCCACTGCGTCTCTGAGCCGAGTGCAACCTTTGGGGGCTTCGCCTGATTATCACTAACCTCACGAGCGTGCCGAGCACGATCAGCAACGCAAGACCTGGCTCGACACTGCCGCCGCACTTGAACATGGGTTGTGCCCTGGCTGGCCATTGAAAATGGCGCGCCCACATTCGCGCCCGAGCTCACCACGACAGGCCCCCGGGTCAACACGCCGTCTCGGCCGATCCTATTTATTTATGCAGAGGAGCTGCCCGTCGCCGTCCGAACCCGAGAAGGCCTGGCGGCTATTCGGTGGGCCGTGTCCCCCAGGCTGTTCGACAATCTTCCCACCCGTTCCGCCGGAGCCGCCGCCCCCGCAACAGCAACTGCCTCCGATCCCACCACCCCCTCCCCAGATGACCATCGTCCCGCCCGCTTGGGTCGGGTAGAAGTTGCCGGCCCCTCTTCCCTTGTTCCCGCCGTAGGCGTAGCTGTCACCGCCGTCCCCACCGTCCCCGGCTGTGTTATAACTGGTCCACCCATTTCCCCCATCTCCGCCCTCCACAAATGCGGAATTCCCGTCTCCGCCGGTCTGGCGAAGGCGCGAGAGCTCGCTGCCGTCGCCGCCATCACCCCCGATCCCGGTTGCGTTGCCGCCGTTCCCGCCGTCGGGGAACTGCGAGGAACCGTGCTTTCCCCACGCTGCTCTAACGAGAACAGCGCCGCCCCCCCCTGCTACGCACGGGACCCGCGGGTCGCCGATCGCATAGACGAAGTCGCCGCAGTAGAGCCTGTCAAGCCCCTTGTTCGGATCGCCGTATACGTCCGGCTTGAAGCACTCGTGGTAGAGATTGCCCCCCTTTCCCCCTATGGCCTTTACGTCCCTCCCATGCCTTCGGTCGGCATCCGCCATGAGCGAGCTCAAGAAAGTGATACCGCCGCCAACACCACCCGTCCACCAGCCGTGACCACCGCGGGCCCCCTCTATCGTCAGTTCAGCCGTTGACGAGCTGCTCGTATCCTGCTCATCCGTTATGGTGACCTCCCCGGCGTTCCCGCCCTGCCCCCCGATGATTGCACCGACGAACTGCACGTCCAGGTTGAGCGCGTTCAGGTCCATGCCACAGATCCTCTCGGTGGAGGCATCCGCGGTAGTCTCCTCGAAGCAGGTGAAGTGCGGCCAGTCGATCGAGCCGAGGGCGAGGACAGAAATGGCCCCGGAATCCCCCCCACGGGCCTCAGAAACGTAGCGGTTTCCCC
>CAYOGX010001105.1:0-2138 GCA_964403235.1 uncultured Planctomycetales bacterium
TAGGTCACCTGCCTCGCCTCGGCCGTATACAGCTCGGATAGATCCAGCGATGTCTCGGTCTCCACGCGACGCCGCTCCCCCTCCGGCAGCTCGATCGGCAAGGCCACCGGCTCATCCAGCCCGACCGTCACGATTAGTTCCGCCTGCGTAATGGCCATGTCGTCATGGGCCCGGAACCGGATCGGCAGCTTGTCGTTCGCCTTCAGCGTCACCCGTCGGCCCGGTTGCATGATCGACACCGAAGGCGGCTCGTCTCGCATCACCTGGATGCGATGCCGCGCAGGCGACACGTTGTCCAACCGATGCTCGTCCACCAGCAGTATGCGAAATGACGCGTCGGCCAACGCCGTCAACGTCGCCCGATAGTGGTGCTCGCCCTCGCCGTCGGCAGCACCCGTCAGCTCGACCGGCCGATCCCGATCGAACTGTAGCACGCCATGGGCCACCGGCTTGTTCGTCGCCACGTCCAGATCGATCCGGCTGTGGCGCAGGACCTTCAACGGATCAGGGAACCCGTCGACCGTACTGCCCGCACCCCCACTGTAGGCCGGCGGCGTGACCTTGACCTTGATCCCCATCACATACGGACGCGGCACCGCCCGAACCGTGTACCACTTCGTGTGGCTGTCGGCCGCTCGCACCTGATACCCCCACGTCCCTTGCGTCCGAGGCACCGTACACGTGAACACCCCGGGCTGATCCTGGGCCGCGCTCATCGCCAGCGTCTTGAGCCGATCGTCAGACCGACGCATCAGCAGCCAGGCCGACTTGACCGGCTGACCCCGCGCCTCCGCCAGGATCATCACCGGCTCGCCCTCCGGCACGACCCGATCCGGCTCGCCCAGAATGGCCAGATCGACCTGCCCGACGCGCTCCAGATTCGCCACGAACAGCCGTCGCAGCGACAGCATGAACGGCCCCGGCCAACGGTACGCGATCGACGCGGCGACCAACGCGATCAGCCCCGCCATCGCCCAATGACGGGCGGTCCGATCCCAACTCACGATCCCCCGCAGGCTCAACCGCCGCGCGCTCGTCGACGCCTGGTCCGTCAAGATCCCGATCATCTCATCCGAACCGCGCAGCACCTCCGGCTCGCCCGATGCCAGCAGCTCCACCGTCGAGCTCAGCCGTTCCTCCAGTTCCGGGTGGTATTCCTCGATCGTCTGGGCGATCCCCGAATCGCTGAACCGGCGGATCAGCGGGCGAATCACCGCCAGCGCCGTCACCACCACGGCCGCCACCACGATGCTCAACGTGACCGCCAACCGCACCGGCCACTCATACAGAATCACGTACCGCTCGACGTATCCCATCAAGAAATGGTCGACGCCGACGGCCAGCAACACCGCCGTCAGCAACGTGGCCGTCACCGCCGCCAGACCCCTGATGACCGCCACCAGCTTCGCGCGCCACAACATCGCCGTCAGCTTCCGCCGAATCTCCATCGGAACCGGCTTGCCTGTCGCCAACTGCGTCATGACTCGCTCCTACAACGCCCCGCGCCCAGCTCGGTCTGCCACTGGCCGCTACCTCGGTGTGCCACTGGCAGCTTGCCTGCCAGTGCCACGGCGCTACCGGCCTGCCGTCGCTACATCAGGCCCGCGCTTTTCCTCAGCACCCACTCCGCACCAACGACGCACCCGAACAACACCAGCAACCACCACTTGTCCCACACCGTCACCTGCCGGCGGATGTGCTTGACGATCGGCTCGGTAACCATCTGCTCGATCAACCGGTCACCGCCGGTCGGCGCGATCTCCACCCCGCCGCTTACGTCGGCCAACTGCGCCATCAACTCCGCGTTGGCCGCCAGCTCCAGCCGTTCCGCCGACTGCGCCGCTTCCACCACGATCGTCGTCGATACCTCTCCCGGCGGATCATCACGCTGCCGCAACGGCTCGATCTGGGGGCTGTCCAGGCCCACCGTGAACTTGCCACGAGACAACCCGCTAATCGTCGCCTCGTACATCCCGGGCGAACCGGGCACGTAGTCCATCCGCACCGACGTCACCGTCTGCTCGCCCTGCCGAACGACCGCCCGAACCTCCGCGTCCGTCATCGGCGTGAAATCGGGACGCGTGAACTTCGCCCGAATCGCGATCGGCTCCCGATCGTCGTACCGGGCCTTGTCCGTC
>CAYOGX010001106.1:0-2138 GCA_964403235.1 uncultured Planctomycetales bacterium
CGGGAGGGGACCTGACATCCTACATCGTATACATCAACATGGTCCCGGTGAGCTTCCAGGAGATTCCCACAGCGGAGCTTGCCGTGATCGATGAATCCGGCGATCCGATAACGGTCAACGGCGCGGTCGTGGCCGAGGTGATCGGCGACCTGGAGGAGTTCGCGGGCGACGCGGCGAAGTTCACCTACGACTTCGTCAACGCCTCAGACGAGATCCTGTCGGACTCGGTTGGGGTGGAGAACCTTCCGACCTTCGAGGAATTGCAGGACGCGGTGTTCTACGAATGCACCGGAGGCGGCGACCTGTGCATCGGCTGGACCCAGGAGAAGGAGGGCTACCACTTTTCCGGTATGGACGGCGGCTCGCTGGTCACAATGCCTATCGACGGGGCCTTCGAGTTCGTGGAGCTCTCGGCCATAAACGAGCGCGACGGGGACCAGCCCTCGCTGCTGGGCGAGACCGTGTGCGCGCGGGCCGTGGTCACCGTGGGGACCCAGGTGATCGTGGACGGCTCCTACGTGAAGACCTTTATCCAGGAGGGCGACTTCGGCGTCAAGATCTTCGCGGACGTGGGCGCCAACCGGGAGGACGACGGTTACGACGGAAGCCTCATGAGCGAGATCTCCACCTTCGAGGGGGACGAGCTCTTTATCAAGGGACGGGTCACCGTGCACAACAACATGATCGAGTTCGTGCCGGTCAGCGGCTACCACGTGGCCAGGCTCTCCATCAACAACCAGGTGCCCGAGCCCCGGGCGGCCACGTTGGCCGAGCTGGTCGATTCGCCCTACGACTACGCCGGCTCCCTGGTGCGGGTGGACGACCTGGAGATCGTGGACGTGGACCCCGACAACGCACAGAGCGACTGGCCCGACTACGGGTACAAGTCCAAGGAGATCACCATCCGGCACACCGGCGGCGGGGTCAAGGCGAACCTGCGCATCTACGAGCGGACCGGCATCCCCGGGTCGAACAAGCCCGATCCCTGCTTCGACCTGATAGGCGCCTCG
Source organism: uncultured Planctomycetales bacterium (assembly GCA_964403235.1). Taxonomy (GTDB): domain Bacteria; phylum Planctomycetota; class Phycisphaerae; order UBA1845; family JAFGLZ01; genus JAFGLZ01. The sequence goes on from CAYOGX010001106.1 coordinate 1,011, forward strand.
TTCGTCGACGGCTCCCAGGTCGGCCTGTTCGCGCGGAAGATCGAGGACGTCAACCCGACCGACCAGACGCTGCAGGGCATGGTGCGGGTCTTCATCTTCGGCGAGGATCGGGAGGAGCCGGTGAACCTGGCCCACCTTCCGGCCTGCCTCTACGACACCGGCGCGACCGACCAGGCCGGGCCGGTGGTCTCGCTGGCCTCGGTGATCCGGGCCGCGGGCGTCACGCGCAATCCCAAGGGGCTGGAATTCAAGCCCGTCGCCTACGACGGCCGCAAGCCCTTCGAGACCGTGAGCTTCGACGAGATGAAGTGCGGCTTGCTCTACCAGGATTCCCCGTCGAGCGAGGAACAGCCCGACCCGATGGTCAGCACCCACTTCTGGGAGGGGATGGAGCTTTCGGACATCTACTTTTTGCGCGGGATCTCCTGGGTGGAGAGCATCCGCGAGATCGAGCCGCCCCGGGAGGGGGACGCCGAGCACGGTCAGGGCGTCACCTTGATGGTCAACGGCAAGAAATACGCCATCAACTTCAACACCCTGCCCAAGACTGAGTACGACGGCACCGAGGCCATCGCGATCTCCGAGTTCGTGCCCGACTCGGTGATCCAGTTCTTCACCATGGACGGGTCCTTCAACACCGAGCAGATCAAGGTCCTCTACGACTACAGGCTGGTGAGCTGGGACGAGTCGGAGGAGGCGACGGTGACCTGGGACGACATGCAAAACGGCTACCTTGTCATGGAGGACCCGCCCTACACCGTGTTCCCGGACCTGGGATCCGAGACGAGCATCGACGACCTGTACGTGGTGGACATGATGCGCTTCATGGACGTGGACGACGGGGTCGTCGACCCGGTCCGCGTGTATTTACGCGACTGCGACACCCAGTCGGTGGACGTGGGCGACGGCGTGATGGAGGACGTGGTCTTTTTCGGCACGGTGTTGGAAAACGGCGGCGTGGACCTGTCGGACCGGCTCTACGACTACGACCTCTGGCTGACCGCCTCCGACGAGTTCACCTCCTTTTGGACCTACGGCCACAACCACGTGGAGGACATGTTCTTCAGGCCTTACGCCAACCGGGGCTTCACCGTGGATCCGGACATGGCCGCCTACGGGGGCCGCGTC
>CAYOGX010001107.1:0-2134 GCA_964403235.1 uncultured Planctomycetales bacterium
CGCAGAGCCTGATCATCTCGGCGGGCATCGACGCGCAGCCCTACGGCCTGGAGTGGCCGGGCGCCATCGACGAGCCCGGCCACCGCGACCTGTCGTGGCACGACGGCATCGCCATCGAAGACCACTTCGGGGACTTCCTGGGAAGCTACATCCCGGACATCAATGCCGATTCGTCCGACGGCGTCAGGACCATCCCGTACAACTTCGCCGACGTGTACGGGTACGACGCGCAAGGCAAACCGCTCCACAACCTGATTACCGAAGCGCAGAAGGACCGCGCCCGCGAGATCTTCGAGTTGCTCGATTACTACCTCGGCGTGCAGTTCTACGAGACGGACGATTTGGGGATCCAGGTGGCGACGGGCGACTTGATCGCGGTGGGCTTGGAGTCGGGCCCCGGCGAAGTGGCGGGGGTCGGCGGGAGTGGGCTGGCCTTGATGGATTACCAGGATTTCCTCGACGATCCGGCCCACTACGGCGGCCAGTGGTTCGTCGTGGCCATGCACGAAATCATGCACAATCTCGGCTTCGGGCACACGTACGACTTGCCGGTCGGGACGATCATGGGTAGCAGTGAGGACATCGAGAACTACGTCCCCGCCACCGAGCCGGTCTTCCCGGGCGACAACGACATCGTGCACGGCCAGCATCTCTTCCGCCCCGACAGCATCGACATCGACATGTACGAGTTCGAGCTGGAGGCGGACGGCGTATTCATCGCCGAGGTCTTCGCCGAGCGCATGGACGATTCGAGCATGCTCGACGCCACGCTGGTCCTGTACGAGCAGTACGCGACGATCGTCGGCGGAGCGCCGGTGGTCGCCTATCGGGCGATCGCCCAGAACGACGATTACTACAGCGAGGACTCCTACCTCGAGATGTACCTGGAGAAGGGCACCTACTACATCGGCGTGACGGCCAGCGGCAACGACATGTACGACGCCGACATCGACGACACGGGGATCGGCGGCGTCACCCAGGGCCGGTACGATCTGCGGCTGAACTTCACGCCCGAGGGCGTCGATCCGGACGACCCGGGCACGTTCATCGGCGACGGCTCGACGTACCTGGTCGACGACGCGAACAACGTCCGGTTCGACGGCGACGCCGACGGAGTGCCCGGCGGCGTCTACAATTTCTGGTTCAACGTCGAGAGCGAAGCAAACACGATTTACGTCGACAACGTGGACAAGCTTCACCCGGACGTCGACGCCGACGGCCGCGACGGTTCGCTCGACGCGCCCTATCTGACGATCGACGCCGCCTTGGCCGAGGCGGAATTGCGCGTGGCGGCCGACCCCGATCTGAACCTGATCGTGCGCGTCGTGGGGAATCACTATGAGAACGACGATCCGGGCGATCCGTCGAGCTACCTGGACAACGTCCCCTACGAGATCGGGCGCGACTCGCTGGGCAACGTGCTCGATGACGGGGCCGCCTTGAAGGTGCCCAAGTCGACGACGTTGATGATCGACGCCGGGGCCATGTTGAAGCTGGGCGATCGCACGAATCTGCCCGAAGGGTACATCAGCGTCGGCAGCTCGGCGGAAGGGATCGACCGCAGCGAGGGCGCGCTGCAAGTGCTGGGCACTCCGCACGTTCCGGTGCACTTCACCTCCCACTTCGACGAGACGCTGGGGGTCGACTCGGAGCCGACGGTGAATACGGCTCCCGAAGAAGGCGATTGGGGCGGGCTGATCTTCCGCAACGACCTCGACTATGACTTCATCGAGGACTACGACCCGTCCAGCGGCCTGCGCCCGCGCCAGGTCCTGGAAGTGCAGGGCATCTTCCTGAACTACGTGGCTTTCGCCGACATGCGCTACGGCGGCGGCGAGGTGGTCATCCACGGCAGGTCCACCGTCGGCAACCCGATTCGGATGACCGAAGCCCGCCCCACGGTCGTGCACAACACGATCACCAACAGTGCCGACGCCGCCATGTCGGCCGACCCGAACAGTTTTGCCGACACGAAGTTCGAGAACTGGGATTGGAACGAGCCGTTCACCGCCGACTACGATCGCGTCGGGCCCAACGTCCACGGTAACCGACTCGTCGCCGAGTACGCGGTGGACCCCACGGCGCCCGTCGAGATCCACATGAACTCCACCAACGGCCTGTTCGTGCGGGGCCA
>CAYOGX010001108.1:0-2129 GCA_964403235.1 uncultured Planctomycetales bacterium
GCGGACCAGCTCGACCAACGCGTGGTGGGCGACGGGCCTGCGCCGATCGATGAAATGCCCGATGCCCGCCGCCGTCAGTGCCGCCGTCAGCAGGTCGTGGTAAGGCTCGAGATTGCGAACGATGATGGCGATGTCGCGGTATCGCATCGGGCGGTTCGGATCGCGGACCAGGCGTTGGATCTCGGCGACGGCGGCGGCCACCTCGACGCGTCGCGTGGCGGCCTGCACCAGTTGGATCGTTTCTGCGGGATCGACACCACCCGATCGATCCGAACCAGGACGTGACGGCGACGAGAACACGTGCCGCTCGAGCTGCGCCGACGCCCGCGACGCCGCGAAACGCGGGCTGGGCCCACGAAGGATCAACGGGTCCGCCACGTCGACGTCGGCCGCGCGCAGGGCCCGGTTCAGGCTCACGTACGTCCGCTCGGTCCTCGCGAACAGGTGAAACGACTCGACCGGTTCGCCGGACTGCACGACGCGGCTGTCCGGATCGACCAGGAGGCTGATCTCCATCCGTTCCGCCACGCCCGCCAACGCTACCAGAAGCTGGTGCTCCTGCTTGGTCAGCCCGGCGAACCCGTCAACCCAAATCGCCGAGCCGCGCAGCGCCGGATACGCGTCGAGCCGTTCGCGGACGACGGCCAGATGGTGACCCGGGTCGACCAGGTCGTTACCGAGCCGATCGAGATAGGCCCGGTAGATCGCGAGCACGTCGCGAAGCCGACCGGCCGGCACGTCGTCCTGCGGTTCCAGCCGCTGGCAGGCCTCGGCCAAGTCGTCCGGCGAGACGTCCTCGCGGATCAGCTCGTCAATGGCCCGGCCAAGCCGGTCGACCAGCCCTCGTCGCCCACGCACGCCCCCCAGGACCGTCAGTCGGTCGGCCTGCTCGTCGACCAACCGACGGAGCAGCATCAGTCGCCCGGTGGCGCTGATCGTTCGGACGCCACCCCCGCAGGCCGCCAGGACCCGATACGCCAGCCGGCGAAAGCTGAGCACCTCGCATCGCGCGAGCCCTGCCACCCCGGGCCGCTCAAGCAGGGCGCGTTCCACCTGCATGCTGGCCTGTTCCGGGACCAGCAGGAACAGTCGCGGGCCTTCGCTGGCGGCGTCCTCGAGCCGCCGGCCGATCTGCTCCAGGCAGTAGGCTGTCTTGCCCGCACCGGCCCGGCCGAAGACGAAACGAACCGACATCCTGAGCTCCCAGGGACGTCCCGATCATAGACAAGCAAGCGCCATGTTCAAGATGGTGGTGGCATTACGCGCGCGTTGCCACCGAGCGTAGCGTCAAAACGAGCCGCGACCGTCAGGGAGCGCATCCCGGGGACCCACCCTTGTCTCGCGATGGCGGCAATCCTACTCGAAGATGCCGTACTTCCTCATGCGATTACGGAGGGTGTTGCGGTGAACGCCCAGCTCTTCGGCCGCCAGGGTCCGATTCCATCGGTTCCGGCGGAGGGCCTCGAGGATCATCTCGCGCTCGCCGCGCCCCGCGCCGCCCGACATCCCAGCGGACTCGTCCCGGATCGGCGTGAACCTCAGGTCTCTGGCGCCGATGACCTGGCCGCCGTGGGAAATGGCCGAGGCCAACACGTTCTGGAGCTCCCGGACGTTGCCGGGCCAGTGGTAGTCGTGGAGCCGCGCCAAAGCCCCATCGGTGATCGAGCGGACCGGTTCTCCCATGGTCAGTGCATAGGTCCGCAAGTAGGCCAACGCCAGCGGCCGGATGTCTTCCGGTCGCTCGCTCAGCGGCGGAATGACCACCTCCGCGGCGTTGAGACGGTAGTACAGATCCTGGCGCAGCTTGCCCGATCGGACGCACTCGCGGACGTCGGCGTTCGTGGTGCAGATGACCCGAACGTCCGTGGTGATGGTTTGCTGACCCCCGAGCCGACGGAACTGCTGCGTCTCGACCAGTTGCAGCAGCTTCGCCTGCGCGGAGGGCGGCAGCTCGACCATCTCGTCCAGGAGGAGCGTCCCGCCGTTCGCCAGCTCGAAACACCCTTTTTGCTGCCGCACCGCCCCGGTGAACGCCCCGCGCTCGTGACCGAACATCTCGCTGAGGATCAGCTCGCCGTCCAGGCACGCGCAGTTGACGGTCAAAAAGGGCCCGTCCCCGCGCCGACTGA
>CAYOGX010001109.1:0-2123 GCA_964403235.1 uncultured Planctomycetales bacterium
GCACCGCGCCCATGCCCGCGAAGGCGGACGCCCGTTCGTACGGCTGTTGGCTGGCCCGGCGGTATGCCTTCAACGACCGACCGTACCTCCCCAGATTGGCGTAGCACTTGCCCGCCACGTGCAAGGCCATGCCGTCATGAGGATGCTTCTTGAGATAAGGCCCGATCAGCAGCAGGGCCTCGCGGTTCTGGCCCTTATCCATCAACGTCTGCGCTTGCAGCACCCATCGCTGGGCCAGGATCATCTCCTTCGGGTCCGGAAGGGCCTGACGCTGCGTGGTCGCCGCCGTCGTGGTCGGCGCCGAGGTGGTCACGATGTAGCCGATTTCCTTCAACCTATCGGCCGTCTCCTGGTCCATCGGCAGGTTGGACGACACCTGGTGGATCAGCTCCGGATCGCCGCCCACCATCCCCCTGAGCGTCTCATACAACGCTGACGCCGTCGCCACGTCGGTGCTGTACAGGTTGTTCAACTCGTTCGGATCGTTCCGAAGGTCGAACAGCTCGGACCGCGGGGCCAGGACCAACTTGCGGTCCTCCCGTCGGACCCCCACCATCGGCGACCAACCATGCAGGAACTTCGTGCCCAGCGTCTCGATGTACACCACCCGGCGACCGGGCGGAGGCGGGCGCAGCAGGCTGATCCCGTCCAGACTCGGCGGGATCGGCACACCCAGCAGGTCGAGCACCGTCGGCATCAGGTCGATCAGGCCGACCTGACGCGTCACCAGCCGGTCTCGGGGCAGCGGCCGCGGACCGCTGATAATCAACGGCACCCGCAGCGTCGTGTCGTACAACAGCAGCGAGTGGGTTGCCTCGCGGTGCTCTCCGAGCCCCTCGCCGTGGTCGCTCGTGACGATGACCAACGTCCGATCGCGGACGCCCAGCTCGTCCAGGGCGGCCAGGAGCTCGCCGAGCTGTTGGTCGGTGTAAGCGATCTCACCGTCGTAGTCGCCGTGGGGCTTGTCCTTGTACCTGCTGCGGAACGGCTCCGGGGCGGCATAGGGCCAGTGCGGATCGAAATAGTGGACGAACAGGAAAAACGGCTTGCCCGTCTCGGACCGCAGCCAGGCCGTCGCGGCGGCGTTGACATGATCGGCCCGGCGCTCGCGATAGGTGAAGTGGCGTGGGGTTCGCCCCCCCGACAGGTCATCGTCGTAATGGTCGAACCCGCGATCTAGCCCGAACCGCCGGTCCAGCACGAACGCCGCGATCACCGCCCCCGTGCGATACCCGTGCTCGCCCAACACCCCCTGGAGCGTCGCCACCTTCTCGTCCAGCCGGAACATCCCGTTCACCCGGGCGCCGTGATGTTGCGGGTTCAGTCCCGTCAGCATCGTGGCGTGTCCGGGCAGCGTCATCGGCACGGGGGTAATCGCCTGGTCGAAGCGGATCCCCTCGCGGGCCAGCCCGTCGACGACGGGCGTGTCGATCTCGTCGCGACCGTAGCAGCCGACGTGGTCTCGCCGGACCGTGTCCATGCTGACCAGCAGCACGTTCCAACCGGCCAGCGCGCCGGACGCCAGCTCGATCCGATCGGCGAGCACTGGCTCGTCGTGACGAAACAGCAGCACGGCCGCTGCGACCAGCGCAACGGCCATCACCCCCGTCAGCCACAACCAGCGAGCCCGTCGCCTGCCTGTCGACGTCGTTGTCGTCACGTCCCCCGGCATGAATGCGATTCCCGTCAGGTCCACTGCGAGGCCCGAACGCTCCCCGCCCGGCTAGGCCAGTGCGTCGCGGACCGCGTACAGGTCGCGCTGGCTCAAGGTCCAGCCCATCGCCCCGACGACGCCCTCGATCTGCGCCGGGCGCTTGATCCCCACGATCGGGCACGTGATGGCCGGGTGCTGGATCATCGCCCGTAACACCAACTCCACAACGGTCTTACCGAACTTCTCGGCGATGGGCTTCAGCTTGTTGACCTTTTCGACGTTTTCCTTGAAGGCGTCTCCCTGGAAATCCGGATCGTTCTCACGCAAATCATCGAATGTTTCGTTGCCCGTATACTTGCCCGTCAGCAAACCGAAGCGAAGCGATCCCCACGTCATCACGCCGATGTCTTCGGCCACGCACAGCGGGAATACGTCTTTCTCCATGTCCCGCTGAAAGAAATTGTAGCTG
>CAYOGX010001110.1:0-2121 GCA_964403235.1 uncultured Planctomycetales bacterium
GCCGAGGTGCCGGGGATCGCTCCTCAGAGCTATGAGGAGGTCTCCGTCGCCGGCTTGTCGTTCTCTGAAGGCGGCGATCACGGCGTCTACGCCTTTGTCGACTTCAACTGCTACCTGTCCGAGATGGATGAGGCGAACAACGTCTACGGGCCCTTCACCATCACCGTCCGCGCCCCCGACCTGGAGGTGACAAGTATTACGCCGCATCCCCTCAGTCCGGCTGCAGGCGAGTCTTTCTCCTACACCGTGCGGGTACATAACGTGGGCGGGATGACCAGCCCGCCTAACACATACCTCGCAATCTACGCGGACCGCGTTCCGACAGGCTGTCTGGACTCCAACTGGGTCAACACAGCCAAGTTCTCGGCGATTGGTCCGGGGAACTACGAGGATGTAACCGTCGCCAGCCCGGCTTTCCTTGAGGGCGGTGATCATGCAGTCTACGCTCTGGTAGACCTCGGCTGTACGGTCGAGGAGACCGACGAGGAGAACAACATCTACGGGCCCGTGACCATCACCGTGGCTGTCCCGGACCTGGTAGTGACGAGCCTCGTGGTGTCTCCCGTGGAACCGGCCGTCGGAGAGCGCACGCGGATCACGATGGTTGTGGAGAACCGGGGCACGGCGGCCTACGTCCCAGGAACCGTGCTCCAGCCCATATACGCCAAGGTCGGCGCTTACGTCGGCAGCCAGCCTGCTGACTGTGGCGCGGCGGCCTGGACGTGGACCTTTGTCCCGGCACTCGCCATCGGAGAGAGTGTCGCCCTGGGCGTGCTCGTCGTCGAAGGGTTCTCGACGCAGGGAGAGCAAGCTCTCTATGCCTTTGTCGACCTGGACTGCATATGGGACGAGCTTGACGACGAGAACAACGTGTACGGGCCCCTCGTCGTCAGCGTCGCGCCGCCGATCCTGCCGGACCTAGTGGTGGAGGGTATCACGGTATCCCCATCGCCGCCTCCGCTCCACGAGCCAGCGTGGATCACGATGCACGTGCGGAACGTGGGAACAGGGGCCTACCTCCCGGGAAGCGTAGCCCAGCCGACCTACGCCGCTGTGGGGGTCTACCTGGTCACGAAGCCGACCGCATGTGGAGCGCAGGCCTGGAAATGGACCTACGTACCGCGACTCGAGCCCGGGCAGAGCGCAGACGTCGCCGTACTGGCCACGGCCGGGTTCTCGACGGCTGGAGCGCAGGATCTGTATGCTTTCGTCGATCTGAACTGCGTCTGGGAGGAGCTCGACGAGGAGAACAATGTCTTTGGGCCCGAGACCATCACCGTGGCGCCGCCGCTGCTGCCCGATCTGGTGGTCGAGGCGCTGAGCGTCTCCCCAGCGCGGCCCTACCAGGGCCAGCAGGTCTGGTTCACCATGCGCGTGCGCAACATTGGGACGGGGCCCTACGATCCGGGCACGGTCGCTCATCCACTCTACGCTGCCGTCGGCGTGTACCCAGACAGTGCCGTTTGGAAATGGGCAAGCGTCCCGCACCTGGATCCGGGAGCGAGCACGGACGTGCGTGTGCTGGCCACCGAGGGGTTCGCGACAGCGGGCGACCACACGCTTCGCGCCTTCGTCGACTGCAACTCCATCTGGGAGGAGCTCGATGAGGACAACAACATCTCGGACCCGCTCACCGTCACGGTGGATCCGCCCCCTCCGGCGCCCAAGCCCGACCTGACGATCGAGAACCTGACGGTCGTTCCGGCGAGTCCGGCGGCCGGGACATGGCTCCGCTACGATGTGCTGGTGGCGAATCAGGGGACAGCAGCGAGCACCAAGATCGGCCTGGCGGTCTACACTTGTTCGGTCCCCTCCGAGTGTGGGGCTCAGGACTGGGTCAACACGGCCTTCGTGCCGCCACTCGATGTGGGCGAGCAGGTGCTGGTCTCCGTCGTGGGCCCGCCTTTCGATGAGGAGGGCGACCTCAAGGTCTACGCCTTCGTCGACTTCACGAACCTGCTGGGGGAACTCGACGACGACAACAACACGTATGGGCCGGTAGCCGTCACCGTCCAGGCGGAGCCGTTGCCCGACCTGGCGATCCAGGGCCTGACCGTCGAGCCGCAGAGACCAGCGGCAGGAACGTGGCACGCGTACACCGTGCTCGTCCAGAACAATGGG
>CAYOGX010001111.1:0-2120 GCA_964403235.1 uncultured Planctomycetales bacterium
ACGTGCGGATCATGGTTCAGGATCGCGGGTCGGGCCTGCCGACAGGCAAGAGCGAGCTCGAGCCCATACCGGGCACCGTGCTCCTGCTGCATTTCAATGAGGACGCGCGTGACGCCTCACCCGTCGGGAACCATGCGACGATACACGGCGCGACGTTCGCCGGGACGGAGACCTGGAAATCGGCAGGCGGCAAGGAGAAGATGCTCTTTTTCGACGGGCGTAGTCACGTCGCGTGCGCTCAGGATGAGAGCTTGAATATTCCGCGTTCGGGAACGCTGGAATTCTGGGGGCGATTGGCAGACTGGGACGTTGCCGCCGACAACGGCGCCATCAGCAATACGCCGGCGGACGATTTCATCTACCTGTCGGCTCACAACCGGGTAGGCATTCAGTTTAGGTACGGCGGGACGGCGCGTCGTGGGTGCAAGTTCATCGCGTACGAAGGGAGCAAGCAGTGGGCGGCTGATTCGTGGCATCATATTGCGGCGACCTGGCACCACGACGGGACGATGACGCACCTGAAGCTGTACGCGGACGGCCGCGAGGTGGCAAGCACGACGACGCCGCTGGTTCTCCTCCGCCGCGAGGAGCCAACCTGGGTCATCGGCGCACGGCGGCGCGGGATGGCCCCGTGGAAAGGGTTCATCGACGAGGTGCGGATCGTCAACCGCGCGCTGTCGCCCGAGGAGATCGCTCAGGATTACAGCGGGGGGTGCGTGCGGTATACGACGGACGGGGGCGCTCATTGGGAGGTGTACCCCGCAACGATCAGGACGACGGACGGGCCGAGGGGGATGCAGGTGTGCACGGCTTCTTCGATTCCGCTGCTGCCGTCGGCCGATCAGTCGCAGGTGCAGTTCGTCGTTCATGATATGGCGGGCAACGTGGCGGCCTCGCCGACGTACGTCATTAAGCTGCAGGACGCCGTCAGCGACCTGCAGCTGCCGATTCTGACGGCCGATGCCGCCCAGGTGACGTGGACGACAGGGGCCGAAGCGGATTCGACGGTTCTCTACGGGCCGACGCCCGCGCTGGGCATGGAGGCGACGGACCCTTACCCGAGCACCGAGCACAGCGTGATGCTCGATGACCTCGAGCCGAAGACACGTTACCACTGCCGAGTAAGGTCAACGTACGCGAACGGCGAATCCATCGTTTCGGAGCCGCGGACGTTCGTGACGGGGCGGAAGACGACGACGTACGTCAACCTGGACGTGCTCGTGGTGTTTTACATGAATACTTCGGCGGGGAAGATGTCGGCCGAGGACGTTTCGCGACTCAAGAAAGGGATCGAGCTGGCGAGAATGTTCTACTGGCGACACAGCGGCTTGAAGCTGAACCTGAATATTGATTACCTGGAAATCAACACACACAAGACGAGCACGCAACGGCACCTGTCGCACGTGGCGGTTCAGCCTGACCTCCGGGCTCACGGGGTTCCCGACTATCAGTACGACGGGGTGTTCGTGATTTCGAAATTGTGGCTCGGCAATTTTTCGCTCGGGGTCGTGGGCGGTTTTATGGGCGGGCCGACGGGGCTGTCCTGGTGCGGGTACCCGGTGGGGAGCGGGGTCGTCTATCCCGACGACGCCCCGGATACGGACATGAAGATTCCATGGATTTTTGTCCACGAGTTCCAACATCAGCTCGACGCGATGTACAACTACAGCGGCCACCCGGAGATGTGGCACGGCGACAACATCGGCGGCAACTATTCGGGCGATAACGGCAACAGCTACGACTTCCAGGCGCACGGGTTCCGAGCCTTCAAGCATTACCTCGCGATGCGGCAGCCGTTGGGGACGATCGGCTGGGCGCGGGACAACGACGAGGACGGGGTGCCCGATAAGGCGCCGCACCTGCCGCTCGACGAGGCCCGATTCGGCAGCAGCCCGCGCTCGACCGACACCGACCGGGATGGGGTAACGGACTACGAGGAGCTGACGTACGGGATCTATGAGGGGACCAACCCGAGGAAGGCGGATACGGACGGCGACGGCGTCATGGACGGGCTGGATCCCTACCCGCTTTCCGATTTCCACCCCAAAGTCCGCTACGTTGCGCTGCCGCCGGAAATCGACGGGACGATCGAAGAGACGTGGGGCGTGTTCGCACGCGGC
>CAYOGX010001112.1:0-2113 GCA_964403235.1 uncultured Planctomycetales bacterium
GGCTACGACGCGCCGCAGCTGTTCAACCTCGACGACGACCCTGACGAATGGAACGACCTGGGTACGGACCCGGCCCACGCCGCGGTCCGGCAAGAACTGCTGGAGAGGGTCCACGAAGGCTGGTCGCCCGAGCGGATCAAGGCCCGTGTGAAGCGCGTCGTCAGTGATTACCCCATCCTGGCCGCCTGGGGCAAGGCCGTCCGCCCACCCGACCCCGACCACTGGGTCCCCCCACCGGGCTCAAACATCTTTCCGCAGACCTAGCCGCCGTGTGACCGCGGTGCCTTCTTGGCCAATCTTGCACGGGGCGAGGGCAACGTCCATGCTCGCGCTCGTGGCATGCGGTCTTACCGCACCGTTGTGTCAGTCGACGGTCTGCTGCGGTCGGCCCTGCGCCAGCGTGTCCGGCTTGAGCTCGTCGGCGCGATGGCAGGCCGAAAGGTGGTCCGGTGGGACGTCGGCGGGAGGTTCGAGCGGTGGGGTGACCGTCTTGCAGACGTCGATGGCGATCGGGCAGCGGGGGTGAAACGCGCAGCCGCTGGGCGGGTTGACGGGGCTGGGGATCTCGCCGGGCAGGACGACCCGGCTACGCTGTCGGGATGCCGCCGGATCAGGCGTCGGGGCGGCCGACAGCAGGGCTTGGGTGTACGGGTGCTTGGGATTGCCGTAGACCTCCTGGCCCGAGCCGATCTCGACGATCTTGCCGAGGTACATCACGGCCACGTCGTCGCAGAAGTGCTGCACGACGGCGAGATTGTGCGCGATGAACAGGTAGCTCAACCCCATCTCGGCCTGGAGGTCGGCCAGCAGGTTGAGGATCTGCGACTGGATCGAGACGTCCAGCGCGCTGACCGGCTCGTCGCAGACGATGAACTTCGGCTCCAACGCCAGCGCGCGGGCGATGCCGATCCGCTGGCGCTGGCCGCCGCTGAACTCGTGCGGATAGCGCTTCATGTGCGCCGGGCTCAGGCCCACGCGCCGCAGGAGCCTGGCGACGCGGTCGTGGCGGTCCCGACCCCGGGCGATCCCGTGCACGCCCAAGGCCTCGCCCACGATCGTGCCGATCGTCATCCGCGGATTGAGACTGCCGATCGGGTCCTGGAAGATGATCTGGAGCTCGCGGCGCATCTGGCGCATCTGGCCGGCCGGTAGGGCGAACAGGTCGGCACCTTCGAACGTCACGTGCCCCGCCGTCGCGGGTACCAGGCGCAGCAGCGTCCGACCGACGGTGGTCTTGCCGCAGCCGCTCTCGCCCACCAACCCGAGCGTCTTGCCGCGGCGGACGCGGAAGCTGACGCCGTCGACGGCCTTGACCCATCCGCTGATGTGCGAGAAGACCCCCTTGCGAACGGGGAAATGGGTCTTGAGCCCGTCGACCTCGAGAATCCACTGGCCGTTGTCTGTCACGCGTCTAGTCCAGCGTTGTCTCGGTTCCGGGTGACAGGACCGTGACGGCACAGGCCGCCTTGGCCTTGAACGCGTCGGCGTCGCTATGATCGCCGACGATGTCGCCCCAGTGATAGGGGATGGCGGCGGCGGGCTTGATGGCGTTGGCGGCGTTGGCGGCCTGTGCGGCGTCCATCGTGTACGTCCCGCCCACGGGGAGCAGGGCCACGTCGATGTCTCGCAACTGGGCCATCTCCGGGATCTCATCGGTGTCGCCCGCGTAGTAGACCCGCACGCCATCAAGCTGCACGACCGCGCCGATCCAGTGGTTCGCCTTGGGATGGAAGTCCTTGCCGATGTTGTAGGCGGGCACGGCCTCCACCGTCACGCCGTTTAGGTCGTGCGTCTGGCCAGGTGCGACGGTCGTGACGGCCCCGCCGAGCTTCGCCGCGCAATCGGGCGGCGCCAAGACCGTCGTCGCCTTGCCCCGAATCGCCGCCACGTCGTCCGGGCTACAGTGGTCGTAGTGACTATGCGACACGATCACGACGTCCGCCGAGCCCGGGTTCGAGGGCAGCTTCCACGGATCGATGAACGCCGTCTTGCTGCCGCTGATACGAAAGCTCGCATGTCCAAACCAGTGCACGGTCACTGGCATGGGGACACCTCCCGCCGTCAGGCGATCACCCCACCGCCAGTTTGTACTCACACCGAACACTCCACGCAA
>CAYOGX010001113.1:0-2113 GCA_964403235.1 uncultured Planctomycetales bacterium
GTTTCCGGCAAGCTCATCGAATCTCCACACCTCGACGAGGTTGCCGGCGTAGGCGTCCAGGGTCGGGTCATTGAACGGCACGAGGGGCTCCTACTACTCGACGAAGGTCAGGTACGCGTCGGCGTCAACGCTGTTGGCGGCCGTCACGCGGAGCCCGATCCGATCACCCGCGCCCACGATGATCGGCGCCTTGTCGTGCGCCTGATAGACGAGACCCGTCTGGGGATGTACGGTCCACGCGCGCAATACTCTCACTGGGGTATGTTCAGACGGCTCCACCGTTGCGGTGTGCCGAGCGGTTGTGTCGAACGTATCCCCCCCCGAGTCGTCCGCCGCGTGGACGGTAGCAGCGGATGATGTCCCCGCATCGGTCTGACGCACCAACTCCACGAGGATTGGTTCGTGGGTGTTGTTGGTGCCGTGAAATCCGATGCCAGCCTCCACCACCTCAATCGCGTGATTCGCAGCCGCAACGAGTTGCAGAAGCGTTTTCACGCTCGTGCCAGTCGCCACACCGGCCACCTTCACAATGCCTGCTCGGCAAGCCATTCTCTTTCTCCTCAGAATCCATCCCACCCGAAGTGAAGCAGCGTCAACACGCCGGCATCCGCCTCTGCGGCCGCGCCGATCGTCCGTCGTACATGCAAAGTAGTAGTGTCCTCCGCGGCCAGCCGCGCCCAAATGAGAACGTCGCCGTGGTCTTCCGCGTCGGGCGTGAACCAGTCGGCCCCGTTCAAACTGACCTCAATCCCCGAGACCGCAGCGTCAATCCAGCAACGGAGATCCAGCAGGTCCATCGGTCCGTCGTTGGCAAGCGTGATCTGGTAGATCTCGACGCTGCCGGCCAGGGCCTCCGCTGCGGACACGTCGTCATGCGAGACGCCGTTGCCGTACACGTCCCCGAGATGTACCTGGGTCTCCCCAGGTCCAGTCCCGAGCCGGGCGGCCGTGACGCTCACGCGCAGCCACTTATCCGCGTCGTCGCCGTCCTCGAGAAGGAAGTCCCCACCAGCCGACACGTCTACTTGCGCGCCGTACGTCGAGGAGCCCGGCGCGAGCCACGCGAGAACATCGCCTTCGCCGCACGCGCGGAGCCGGCCGATCCCCGGGCCATTGCGCCCCGCGGCGGCAAGCGGCGCCACGCCGGCCAGCGTGCCGACAAGCCGCAAGTGCCGGATCTCGACGTCCGAGATCTCCAGCCGCAGTGAGTCCCCCCTTGTCGCCACAGTCGCCATCAGGACGCCTCCGCGAACGTCACACGCTGCGTTCCGCTGCTGTAGGTCACAGTCACGTCGGGCGCGTCAGGCGTCCGCACAACGTACTCCCGGAACGCCACCAGAGCCGTTCCGGCGTTGCCCGCGGCGTCGTACGGCACGACGCGGAACCAGTACCACGTCAAGTCATCGAGCCGCGGCGTCACGATGCGGTAGGTCCAGGACCCGTCATCGCGCACATCGGCAATGGTGACGTACGCCTCGCCGGCCGGCTCGCTCTCGCCCGTGGCGTACTGCGCCAGGTAGCGCGCAGCATCAGCCGCGGCCGTCCACCAGATTGTCCGCCGCGCCGGGTAGGCCGCGGGCGCGTTGGCGACATAATCCCAGTCCGCATCGTCGTTGCACTCGCAGAAGATCTCGGCCTCGTCGCCGGCCGCGAGCGCCACGAGCAAAACCGGCGTAGTAGTACGCGCCCAGAAGACACCGTCCAAGAACCAGTAGTAGTAATCGGTCCCCGACGGCACGGTGATCTGGGTAACGCCCCCGATCCGGACCACGGTGTAACTCGCCGCTTCGGCCATCTACGCGCCCACCCGCAGACACTGGAGTTCGAAGGTCACTGCGTACTCGCCCGCGCCGGCGACGACCTTGCGTTTGCGCAGCAGGGCCGCAAGTTGGATCTCGCAGTTTGCGTGACTGTCCCCGTGCTCATCCACGATCGTTACAATCGTGCCCTGGAGGGCCTGTATCGCCGCAATGAACGTGTTGGCGGCCGCGTTGGATGCGGCGAAGTGGGTTACGGTTTTTCGGAACGGCGTCGGCTTGAGACCGCGCTGGACCACGACAACGCCGTTCGCGCCCGGGCGGGTAACCTCAGTTACAGACTCAGCCATATCCGG
>CAYOGX010001114.1:0-2111 GCA_964403235.1 uncultured Planctomycetales bacterium
TGATCGGTCTGATCCGGGCGGAGCTCGGCCGACGGCGGCTTGGTGATCGTCTGGTCGGGGATGATCGGCCGGCCGGCCTGTTGATTAATGTGCCGGGCGAGCTGGTAGACGGTCATCTTGGGCACGTCGCCGATTACGGCCAGCCCGCCGCACATGTCCCCATACAGCGTGCAGTACCCCACCGACAGCTCCGACTTGTTGCCCGTCGCCAGCACCAGCCACCCGAACTTGTTCGACAACGCCATCAGGACCGTTCCGCGGATGCGGGCCTGGACGTTCTCCTCAGCCAGACCGGGCTTGCGACCGGCGAAATGCTCCGCCAGTTGCCGCTCGAAGCTGCTGTGGATCTCGCCGATGGGGATGACGCGAAAGTCGATGCCCAGGGTCGCCGCGACGGCCCGGGCGTCTCGGACGGAGCCTTCGCTGCTGTATCGGCTGGGCATGGCCACGCCGTGAACGGCCCGGGGCCCGAGCGCTGCCGCGGCGATCGCCGCCGTCACGGCCGAGTCGATCCCACCGGACAGCCCCACCAGCGCCTCGCCGAACCCGCACTTGGTCACGTAGTCGCGCGTGCCCAGCACCAGCGCCTCGTACGCGCCCGCGACGTCCTGGGGGTACGGTTCCAGCCGCCCGCCCGACGGCGCGTCCAGATCGACGACCAGCAGGTCCTCCTCGAACGCCTTCGCCCGCGCGATGATGGTCCCCTTGGCGTCGATGACCATGCTCGCACCGTCGAAGATCAGCTCATCGTTCCCGCCGACCTGGTTGACGAACATCAGCGGACAGCCCACCTTGCGGGCCTGGGCGGTGAACAGCCGCTCGCGGGTCTCGTGCTTGTCCGTCGTGAACGGCGACGCGGAGATGTTGATCAGCAGGTGCGCGCCGGCCTCTGCCAGTTGGGTGGCGGGGTCGGTGTGGTACGGCCGCCTGCCCAGCACCTCCTCGACGTTCCACAGGTCCTCGCAGATGCTCACCCCCAGCGTGGTCGGGGGATGATCGCGGATGAGCGTGGCCAGGGCCACTTCCGGCCCGGGCTCGAAGTAGCGGTGCTCGTCGAAGACGTCGTAGGTCGGCAGCAGCGACTTGTGATGGATGCTCAGCACGCGTCCTTGCTGGCACAGGGCGGCCGAGTTCCGCAGGGGTCGGCCACGGGGTAGCTCGCTCGGTTGGGCATACCCCACCAGGGCCGCCACCTCCGTGCACGCCTCCGCGATCCGGTGAAGTGCCTCGACGTTGTCCCGGATGAACCCGGGCTTTAGCAAGAAATCCTTCGGGGGATAGCCGACGATCGACAACTCCGGGAAGACGACGAGCTCGGCATCGGCATCCGCGGCCTGTCGGATGCACTCGATGATCTTGGCGCTATTGCCCTGGAGATCACCGACCAGCGGGTTGATCTGTGCGGCCGCGACCCTCATGCCTGCTCTCCGACGATCTCGTCGGTCGTCACCCACTGGGCGCCGGCCGCGGTCAGCTCCTCGACGGCGACCCGCCCGGTCTGTTCGGTCAGCGGGCGGATGGCATCGCTGACCACGGCCACCCGCCGGCCACGCTGCAACAGTCCCAACACCTCCGCCCGCACACAGTAGTCGGTCGCGACGCCGAACGCCACGTATTGGCCCACCTCCAGCGACTCGACGAACCGAACCGCGTTGGGATTGCTCCACACGTCGAGCGTGGTCTTGTGGAAGATGATCTGCTGGTGACTGTCCAGCAGCCGCTCGGGATGATCGACGTGCTCGTCGGGCTCGATCGTCACGCGTTGGGGCAAGAGGGTCTCGGGCAGCTTGGCCTGCCCGTCGGCGCCCTCCACACAGTGCGGGCCGAACTCGTCGAACTCCGGGTCACCGGGCGGATGGCAGTCGGCCGTGCTCATGACCGGCACGCCCGCCCGGCGGGCGTAGTCGAACAGTCGCACCACGTTCGGGAGGATCAGATCCGAGCCCGGCACGTACAGCGCCCCGTCGCGGACCATGAAATCCCGCTGCGTGTCGATGTCCACCAGAATGCGGTCGACGGACCCCATGGCTGCGTCTCGTCCGGACCACCCGGGCCATGCGAAGGATCGAGACTTGATTGTAGTCCCGGACGCGATCGAGCAAAAGAGACCG
>CAYOGX010001115.1:0-2102 GCA_964403235.1 uncultured Planctomycetales bacterium
CGACGGCGTGATGTCGTCCTTGGACGACTTGATGCACGACCCCAACGCCGACTGGGACCTGGAGTACGCCCGGGGCATCAACGAGGACGGGCAGATCGTGGGCGACGGTTCCTACAAGGGCAACACCAGAGGAGTCCTGTTGAACCCCGGCTACACGCTCAAGTGGACGGTCTTCCCGATCTCTGAGCTGCTGGATTACGTGAGGGTGTGGCCCGACTGGCCGTACTACCCGGTAGAGCCGAACGTCGAGGTGGTGCTGTCGGCCTCCGACCATCCGATCCTTAGCTTCATGTACTGGGTGATCTACGAGCCGGGGTACCCGCCTGGGGGCCCGAACGTCCACGACCCCAACGCGACGATCAGGATTGTGATGATGGCCGACCGCGAGGTGGTGGCCGTGTTTGACCCCCCTCAGTGCGGGGAGGGTGCGAGCATGATGCTTGGCGTGTCGTTGTCCTTGCTGGTGATGAGTCGGTTCGTCTCGCGGGAACGTTTGCGCCGCAGGGGATAGTCCAACGCTGTTGTAGGGACCGGGACCAGGGCCACCGGTTCGGCGGATGACGTAGGACCCCCATTGGGGCGGGTTTTTCTGCGGCGGTCGCGCGTCTTGCGGCCGCCGCTTCATTCTTGCGCTTTCACGCCTTGAACGTGAGCGCCAGCGTCTGACCCGTAGGGATGGTCGTTTGGTCCCGCAGAATGACGCTGACGGTGCGTGCGTCCACGGTCAGCTCGGCGTCGACGGGCTGGTCGTCGATGCTGGCGGTCACGGTCATCTTCTTGGTCGGCCGCTTGGGGCCGGGCCAGGCCAGATCGATCCGGCGGAGCATCAACTCGCCATAGAGGACGTTGATGGCGACCGTCAGCCGGTTCCTTGCCCATCGCTGTGAGAACACGCCCCAGGCCGAATCGCACGAGTAGAAGCAGCTAAACCGCTCTGGATGGATTCGCGGGGCAAAGCCGATCGTCCGGTTCGGCGCCGAGTAGCGGTATCCGCTCAGGGCGAGCAGGACCGACCAGCTCGACATGGCCCGGGCGTAATGGCTGCCGCACTCGAACTCGTTCCACGGGTTTCGGCGGACGCCGTCGTGCCGGTCGCGGACGGCCCGGACGATCGTCAGGCCCTCGTCGACCAGGCCCTCGTAGATCAGGTGGGCGGCGACCTGGTACTCGCAGCCCGTCCAGACCTCGTCGGCGTAGGGGAACGGGAACGGCGGCCGGCCGCCCTTCGGCCAAGTGCACATCAGCAGCCCCGCCTCGTCGTTGAGAGCGTACGTCCGCTGGACGCTCTCGTGTCCGGACAGGTCCGGCCTGAAGTTGTACTTGTAGATCGACCGCAGCGTCTTGCGGACCCGCGCGGCGGGCAGCACGTGGCCCAGACCCACCACCTCGCAGAACCACTGGCCCAGGAGCTGATCGGTCAGGCAGCCCTGCCCGAACTGGTACTTCTGCTCGGTCACGTCCACGCCGGCCTGGACGTAGTACGCACCGTTGAAAAGCATCTCGTCGAGCTTGGCCGATCCGGACGCGAACAGCTTGTCGTAGTAGTCGGCCGCGCCGAGGTCGTTCATCTCGCGGGCGATGGCGGCCATGGCCCGCATCGCGCCCAGATATAGCGTCCCCATCATCGCGTTCGGGCCGTGGAACTCGATGTCGTACGTGTTGTGCTGGACGCCCTCCATGACGCCGTCGCGGTCGGCGTCCCAGGCGCCGTCGTGGTCGTAGGCGTACTCGAACGCCCGCTTGGCGTGCGGGTAGAGGCGCTCGAGCCACGCGCGGTCGCCCGAGAGCTGCCACTCGCGGTAGAGCTTGAGGATGCAGCCCATCTGCCCGTCGGCGGCGGCCAGCTCGCCCGTCCCGCGGATGTCCTCGCACAGCGGAACCAGCGTGCGGAAGGGCATGAAGCCGTTCTCGTCGGTGTTGTGCTCAAAATCGGTCAGCCGCATGGTCCGCTCGAGCGCGGGGAACAGGTGGGCGACGGCCTGCTCGTAGTTCCACACGTGCGTGCAGTTCATCGGGCAGCAGCCGCTGTTGTCTCGGCATCCCTCGAACCCGTAGAACCGCCCGTCGTCGCTCCGAAAGCAGGTGTTGGTTCGCATCGTCGA
>CAYOGX010001116.1:0-2102 GCA_964403235.1 uncultured Planctomycetales bacterium
ATTACGTCGATGGACACGGCTACCACATACGATGTCATCATAGTCGGCGCGGCGGCTGCGGGCTTGGCCGCCGGTATCTACGCAGCCCGTGACCGTTACAAGACGGCGATTCTGGAGAAGAACCCCTTTCCGGGCGGCCAGATCATGATGACTGGCCAGATTGAGAATTTTCCCGGTCACAAGCAGATCAAAGGGCCGGACCTCATCCAGCAGATGAGAAACCAGGCCGAGGAGTTTGGGGCCGAAATTGTCACCGGCCAGACCGTCACTGGTCTGCGCCGTCGCGAGGACAGACTGTTAGAAATCGACGTGGAAGCCAACGAGCACCCGTACCGTGCGCGGGCCGTCATCCTTGCCCCCGGCAGCCGGTACCGCCACCTAGGCGTGCCCGGCGAAAACACGCTACGTCAGGCCGGTCGCGTGAGTTATTGCGCTGTCTGTGATGGGCCGCTTTACCGCGACAAGGACGTCCTTGTGGTTGGCGGGGGCAACACCGCCGTCGAGGATGCTATCTACCTTGCAAGCCAGTTCACCAGCCGGCTGACCGTGATCCACCGGCGGCGGGAATTCAGGGCCCAACGAATCCTCGTGGAAGAACTGTACGAAACCGCCAAGACCAAGCACGTCGATGTCAGGCTGCCGTACGTCCTGAAACGCATCGTCGCCGACGAGAGCGGCACCGCCATCGATCACGCGCTGCTTGAAAATGTGGAAACCGGCGAGACCGAACCTTTGGCGGTCGACGGCGTATTCATCCTCGTCGGTACCGTGCCGAACACGGCATTCCTGCGCGGGGCTGTCGAGATGGATGACGACGGCTACCTCGTCTGCGACCCGGAAACGCTGCAGACATCGGTTCCCGGCGTCTTTGTGGCGGGCGACTGCAGGCGCGGCGCCGCCATGCAACTCGTTACAGCCTGCGCTGACGGCGTCTTGGCAGCGCTGCGGTTGAAGGACTACTTTCGCAACCCCGCAGCCTGGGCTGACCAGTTGCCCAAAGAAGTACCCGTCCAGGATTACTAGAAAACGCGTGTTCCCCAACCGTCCGACGCCGAAAAGACGGACGTACGGGGAAACCCGGAACTCGCGGAGCCAGTGGATTTTACGTCATTGCGGGGAAATGACGTTAGGCCACACGCTGTTACTCGCACTAGAACCGACCGGGCCGAGCACAAGCCCGAGCATAGGAAGCGTATCATCTATAAGCCTGTGGGGGTAAGCCACCGGCGTAAAACGCAGACGACATGGGAGGACGCAGATGTCTGAGACCATCCTCGAATTTACCGACGCCAACTTCGCGACCGAGATCGAGCAGGGAGACGGTGTTGCCCTGGTCGACTTCTGGGCCGAATGGTGTCCGCCCTGCCTGATGATTACCCCGATTATCGAGGAACTCGCGGGCGAATACGAGGGCAAGGCCAAGATCGGCAAACTGGACGTCGACGGTAACCGCGAAACGAGCGGCAAGTTCGGGATTACCGCCATCCCGTCGCTCATTGTCTTCAAGAGTGGCGAGGCCGTCAAACGCTTCACCGGCGTGACCCAGAAAGACGAACTCAAAGCCGCCCTGGACGAGGCGCTGGGATAGAATCAACGGGCGTGAACCCGCGTGGTGGCCGTCCCTGGGCACTGCCGGCGACCGCTTGTGAAAACGTGCGGCGGCCTGCAAAGGCCGCCGCGCTCTGATGATGTCTGCTCGCGCGGCGGACCTCTCGCCCTGCCGCGCTGACTATAGGCAAACCACTTGCACTGGTACGCCTCCCGCCCGACACGTCCCGGCTGGCCCGCGTCGCGCCTTACGCCTCACCCTCGCCCGGCACGTCGCACGTCTCCAATTGCCACGGTTCGGCGGCGCCGCGGAGGAAGGCATCGATATCGCGTGCGGCCCGCTGGCCCGCGCCCATGGCGCTGATGACCGTCGCCGCGCCGGTCACGATGTCGCCGCCCGCCCACACCCGCTCGCGCGTGGTCCGGCCGGTGTCCTCGTCGGCCACGAGCGTGCCCCACCGCGTCGCGTCGAGCCCCTCAGTCGTCTGCGGCACAATCGGGTTGGGCCGGTTCCCGATGGCCACGATCACGGTGTCGACGTCCAGCGTGAACTC
>CAYOGX010001117.1:0-2100 GCA_964403235.1 uncultured Planctomycetales bacterium
AAATGCGCTTCTGCACCGATGCACCGCGGATTCACGGTTTTGAACTTGACCGGGCCGAGCCTTGCGAGTACCATGCCCCGTTGACGTACAACTGAATATCTGCCGATGTCGGCGGTCGCCATCGGGCGATCCGCAAGAGGGAAGACGGTGCAAATCCGTCGCGGCCCCGCCGCTGTGATCGGGGACGACCGCCGGACTGCAAGCCACTGCCCGAAAAGGGCGGGAAGGCCCGGCCAGTAGGACGATCCGAGAGTCAGAAGACCTGCCGGCATTGCGTCAGCGTTATCGGCTTCGCGGAGTGAGTCGGTCTCGCTCGACGAGTGGGCAGGTCTGCCCGTTCGTTGTGGGTGATCCTCAAACCTCACGTTTCCAGCGAAGCGTGGGGTTTTTCTTTTGCGCTCGGCTGCGCCGCGGCTACGCGGCCAGGCACTAAGACAACAAAGGCCGGACGAGCGACGTTTGCTTGGCAGCCCGTCGCCGCTCGAACCGGCCGGACCAGACCGCTGCGGAAGCGGTCTGGGTTGGACAACCGTTAGTCTAACCGGATGGCGGTGCAAGGTGAAGGGGCTGCCGGAAAGAAGGACAAGTCATGAGAACGGGAAAGGTGCTGTGGGGTGTTGGGATGACCGTGTTACTGGTGGCACCGGCTGGGAGTTACGCCGATTTCCTTGACGAAGTCACCATATCGGAGTCAGCCGGGACCGGGGCGAACACGGCTTACGTGGCGATCGATTTCAAGGACGGCGCGGAGTACGCCTTCGAGGTCCACTTCGACGGCACCACGACCTCCGACGTCATTCATCATCTGCTCGACGCCAACACCGCCCTCCAGATCGATTTTGAGGACTGGGGCTGGGGCGAGTTCATCAACGGGTTCAGCTACGACGGCCACAGCGACAGTGGGTACGGGGGTGGCGAGGACTGGTGGCATTACTGGGTCAGCGACGACGCCGAGACCTGGACGGCCCCGATGTACGGCATCGCGGACAGGACCATCGTCGACGGGAGTTGGGACGGGTGGCGATACGGCTATGCCTATACCCCCGTCCCCGAACCGACCAGCCTGGCGTTGTTGGGCTTGGGCGGGCTGCTGTTGCGTCGTCGCGTCGCGTAGCTCCGGCCGCGCGATGGTCGATCGAACGAACCCACGGTGATGCCGTTTGGGGTGAAAGCGATGAGATCAACGAATAGCGAGATGCTGGCAGGGGGCCTCGTTGTTTCGGTTTTGTTGTCTGTGACGGTGGGACCGGTCGGCGTGGAGATCTGTCGCGCGTCGGACTTCGCCACCGAGGTCGTGGGCTATGCGGAGGGCACGGGGATCGAAATCGACTGGCTCGACGGCAAGCCGTTCAACGATCCCAATGGCGCGTTGGGTCGGCCGACGATCGACACGACCGGCGACGGGTGGGACATTCCGGTGGGCGATTCGGTGCCCCTGGTCCACGTCTACCCGGCCTTTCGGTCCTACGAGGTGGTTGCCGTCGGCAACGGCGGGCAACTGACCGTCAAGTTCGACCACGCCGTCGAGAACGATCCCGCCAATCCGTACGGTGTCGACCTGGTCGTCTTCGGCAACGCCTCCCAGACGATCGGCGGCGGGCAGCCGTGGCTCAACGGCAATCCCGGCGGCACGACGGCCGGTCCGGGCATCCTTCGCGAGCCCGGGATCGTCTCGGTCAGCCAGGACGGGCAGACCTGGTATACGTTCAGCGACGGGCCCTACGCCGACGACTTCGCGCCGACGCTCGGACGTGTGTACGTGGACGATCCGAACCACGCCGATCCGAACCTCGGTGCCTGGAACGACTGGTGGGGCGGGTCGACCGACCCGACCCGACCGCTGGATCCCAACGACCCCAACCTGTCGGCGGCGGGCTTCAACGGAAAGACCGTGGCCCAGATGGCCGTCGCCTACGACGGGTCGGCCGGCGGGACGGGGTTCGACATCGGGGCCCTCGGCCTGGATTGGATCCAGTACGTGCGTGTGGACGATGACCCGTGCAGCAGCGCGACGACGGAGATCGACGCCCTCGCCGACGTGGCGCGCGGCTACACGCTGACGGCGAAGGCGAGCAGGGGGTACGGCCACGTCGAGCTCGC
>CAYOGX010001118.1:0-2094 GCA_964403235.1 uncultured Planctomycetales bacterium
CGCGTCCGAGATCCAGAACTCGGACGAGACGGTCGTGTCAGCCGCGGCGGCGTCGAACTCGAAGTCGACCGTCATGCGCTCGGGCGGAAGGAGCGTCCGCATCCGCGTGAGGAACAGGCCTGACCTGAACCCGTCGTTCGGATCGCGCAGCTCTTGCGGCATGTTGGGCCAGGCGGCGGCCACGTCGCCGGTGGCGTTGTAGGATGAGCTGTAGTTGTAGGGCAAGTGGTCCAGCAGCCCGGCGTACTCGGTGATCAGGGCCAAGCCGCCCAGGGCGGCGATCTGTGCGGCGAACAGGGCCTCGTAGTTCGTGTTGCTGGGGCTGTTGGGGTCGCGGACGACGTCACCCCTGGGGATCTCGCCGTTGGGCACGTTGGTGGCCTCGGCGCGGTGCTCGGCGATGAGGTAGAGGAGGACCTCCGTCTGGCTGGCGGCCGAGATCCTCGAGATGACCATCGGGTAGTACCGGCGGGCCGTCTGGCAGGTGAACTGGAGCGGGGGGATCTCGACCTGTCCCTGTGCGTCGGCGAGCAGGTCCTGCGGCCTGCCGATGCGGACGGCCAGGAAGTGCATCCCTTGTAGGATGTACGTCTGGAGGAAGGGCTGGGCCGACGCGGGCACGGCATAGCCGTTCAGGTTGAGCCAGCCCAGCAGCGCGTCGGCGCCGGTGCTGGTCAGTGCGGCCCAGTCGAAGACGCCCGCGGTTCCGCTGGCCTCGACGGTGACGAGCGACGTGCCCGAGGTGCCGCCGGCCAGGTCGGCGGAACACCCGCAGCCCCTGCTGACGGCACCGATGGTGAAGAACCGCGGTCTGGTCGACTCGTCCAACTCGTCGAACAACGCCCCGTCTGCGTGGTCGACGACGTCGTTGGGCGTGGCGGGCACGGGGATGACCCAGGCGAAGTCGTTGGGCGAGCCGGTGTACATGGTCCGCATCACGTAGGTGACGCTTGTGTCGTGAAAGGCCAGTACGGCCTCCTGACGGGTCTGGGACAGATCGGCCGCGCTCCCCACTGGCAGGATGAAACAACCGTCGCCGAGCACCGGCGAGGCGTACACCACAACGAGGACGAACACACAAACAACCAGAGACGACAGCCTGTTCATGGCCAACTCCTTCTGTTGCGTACGAGCCCGTGTCTGTAGCCTGTTTGACCGACGGCCTTGTAAGGGGTGTCCGCGGACCGACCGCTTGCTTGGGGAGAACTAACACATCAGTATGCCATGAAGTCGCCGTAAAAGCCACATCGATCAGCGCGTGTGGCCGAGCGTGCCCTTTTCGGGGGCGTCGGCAGGCTGTAGGGTATTTCGGTCTCAATCGACGAACGTGGGCCTGCGGACGCGGGCCGGTCTGCTAAGACAGGAGAACGTCATGGCAGGTTCGGATGATGCGGGACTGAATCGTCGGGATCTGTTGCGGGCGGCGTCGGGGGTGATGGCGGGTTCGGCGTGGGCCCGGCTGGCGTGGGCCGATGGGCGGCCGGCGGTCACCCATCCCCGCGCGACATCGGGTGACACCGCGGTCGAGCCCGATTGGAAGCATCGGCTGACCCTCACCGTCGGGCCGAGCAAGGCCGATCTGGTCGGCAATACCGACAAGGTGATCCAGGCGGCCGTCGACTACGTCGCCCGGGTCGGCGGAGGGACGGTTCATCTCCTACCGGGCACCTACCGGATGCGCAACGCGGTGCACCTGCCGTCGGGGGCCCACATCCGGGGCAGCGGGACCGAGTCGGTGTTGGTCAAGGCCCCGTCGGTCGAGACCAAGCTGGCCGCCGATTCCGACTGGTTCGACCAGGAGATCACCCTGGCCGACGCCAAGGGGTTCGAGGTGGGCGACGGCGTGTGCCTCCAGACCGAAAACCCCCACCATGGCGGGCATGACGTGGTCAAGCGAACGCTCGTCGCCCGCAGCCAGAACCGGTTCAAGCTCGACCGCGCGTTGCGCAAGAACTTCTGGGTCGACAAGGCCTCGACCGTTTCGACGTTGTTCCCGTTGCTGACGGCCGAACACGCCACCGACATCGTCATCGAGGACATCGTCCTGAACGGGAATCGGAACAACAACGCCCACCTCGACGGCAACCACGCCGG
>CAYOGX010001119.1:0-2088 GCA_964403235.1 uncultured Planctomycetales bacterium
ACGCACTCGACGACCCTGTTCAGCCGAAAGCCCACTGAGATGCAGGCACACCAGAAGATCGTTCTCCGCCGCTACGACATGGCTTTCCCCGTGTGGTGGACGCCGTCCCTTGAGACCAGGCGGGAGGCGACGCTCGCGCAGTTCGAGTGGCGTGAGACCGAAGAGGCCATGCGCAGGATGGAGCAGGACCGCAAGATGCTGGGCATGCCGCCGGCAAAGGAGTCCTCATGACCGAGCGATTCATGGACCGTGACGAGAACGACCTCGCACGTCGACTGGCGCGTCACGATCGGTTCGAGACCAAGCCCGGCATGCGGTTCGTGCGCTTGTCCGACTGGACCGACGACGTGCTGGTCCTGTACGTCGACTCGGACTGCGTCGTTGCCTGGTCGTACGTGGATCGCGAGCGCAAGACGATCCCGCTCGATGCCTGGCGCATGTACTACTACCCGGACCTGTATGACTGGGGGAACGTTGGGCACCTGGTGGAGCAGGCATGCGAGACCGCAGAGGGCGACGACGCGGCGTTTGGGCTGACGAAAGACGGATGCGGGCCAAACGATTTCGAGGCGTGCATCTACAACGGGGACCGGTTTGGGTATACGGACCTTCATGCCGCGCGCCCCGGCGTGGCTGTCGCCAGGCTGCTGCTGGAGGTGTGGGAGTCATGACGATCGATGAGTTCAAGGCCGACCTCTGGCGCTACATCTTCTACGCGGGTCCGGACAAGCCCATTCTCGACACGATCCGGGAACTCGCGGAGCACGCAACGAAGGTGCATCCCGACATCGACTCGGCGCACTTGCGCCAGGTCATGTACGAGGTGTTCTACTTCCGCACGTTCCTGAACCCGCCCGCCCCCGAAGAGGGGCTCCCCCGAGACAAGCCCGAGGGCGTTTGGTGGAACCCGGCTCCGCGTGACCCACGGGTAAGGGGCCCGATGCAGGTTCTGCTCGAGGACGAATGCGGCTTCCGGATCGTGCTTGGCGATCCGCTTGCGCGCACAGGGAGGTAACCCATGCCGCCGCCACCGTACGAGAAGTCGTGCATTCACTTCCATGGGATGCTGTCCATGCCCGAGGGCAAGCGCATCCTGCGTTGCGGGGCTGGGGTCGCGTACGACTCGTTCGGGCCCCCCGGACCTGGGCCCGGGTCAGGAGCGCTGGTACATGACGCCGCCCGGGCTGGTCAAGCCCGAGGAGGTCCCGGACGGCTGGGGGCTCCTCGAAGTGCACGGGCGGCGCGTGCCGAAGCTGGTCATTCCGGACAACTCGATTTTCTCGCGGACCCCGCACAGTCGAATCATTCGCGCGAGCCGCTGCCGCTACGAGGTGCCGCTGCTCAGATCGGCGATCTGGCAAGCCAGCGAATGGGTGAATTGGCATTCGGTTTTCATTCGTGACCGAGAGGAACTGAAGGGCGGGCCGTTCGATACCAAGGTCCGGTCGAGGTGAGCATGACCGCCCCCGTCCACGTCCGCACGCCGTGGCTGACCACCGACGAGGCCGCCGAATACCTACGGTGCTCGCGCCGGACCGTTGTCCGGCTGGTGACGTCCGGTCGGATCGTGCCCGACGGCCGGGTCGGTCGGCAATGGCGGTGGACGACGGCTACCCTCGACGCCTACGTCCGTGGTACCGTGGCCGGGGGAGAAGGGGGCGGCAATGCCGATCGACCGGTACACGGGCAAGAGGACACGGATCCCAGGGATCAAGGCCCTGGACGACGGACGCCACCTGGTGAGAGTCGTGCGCAGGGATCGCGGTCGCCGGCGAGAAACCCGGGCCATCGTCGACGGGACGCTCGCGGACGCGGTCGCCGTGCAGGAGGGAATGCGCGAGGACTGCTCCCCACGGACGAAGAGTACGAGACCGCGGTTGCTCAACTACGGGCTGTCGTGGCTCCGGGCCCACAGCGTGCGTCTCGCCCCCTCGACCGCTGAACGATACGCAGGGGCCATGGCCAAGGTCTGCGGCGGTGGCCTTGGTGCCATGTACATCGACGCCCTACGCCCGGGCGACGTCCGGGAGTGGCTCGCGGAGGCCGCGCGGGCCGGCGCCCCCTCCACCGCCAACGGCTGGCTCCGGG
>CAYOGX010001120.1:0-2085 GCA_964403235.1 uncultured Planctomycetales bacterium
CCCGTTCAAACTCAAGTACCGCCCCAGATGTTCCGACGGGAGGCAGAATGGCTCTATGGGGACGGGATTGGATCATCCCGCGCGCCGTTGGTGATGCTTGAGTTCGTGTTGCGGACGCTGCGAAGCCGACGGGCCCTGCGGAGGCTGCCGCTTGGTGTCTTGTACTACACTGACGAAGGACGCGACGCTCGATACAGCGCCGAGATCATCCGTGCTGCTGCAGCGAAGGCGCGACGCGTCCTCGTGCTTCGCCCTGGCAACGTCGGAGACAAGCTGATTACCCAGCGTCGCGGTCAGCGTAGATATCGCTTCCGGGTTGAGGGAGAGCCACTCAGGCCGGGAAGGGTGGTGAAGAAGCCGGATGTGCTTCGCTGGGTTTGGGGCAGACTGGAGGATTTCGCCAAGCTTACCTCGCGGAAGCAGCGTGTGTCCGTCTCTGCCCTGGACATAGACACCGAACGACTCCCCATGCTCTTGCCGCACCGAGTAACCGTAACGATGCTGATGACCTACCCGGACCCGAAGGTCGCTGACGAGGTCGAAGCGAAGATGCGGTCGACTCTGGATAAGCAGGGCCTTCGTTGGGAACTTAGACTGATATCCGACCGTCCGCCGATGAGGGAACGGCGTGCCAACTTACAGCTCGCCCGTTCGCTTGAGCAGGTGGCCGAAGAATGGGGGATCCCACTTAGCCATGAGTCCTCCGTCTGGCCATCGGTGGCCGGGCTCGTGCCGAGCAAGGTCGCCTGCGTGTGCAGTGTCGGCCCGGATGCCCGTGACTTGGGGACACCCCAGGAAGCGGTCCAGCGCATCAGCCTGGTGCAGCGAACCTTGCTGCTGACTCAGTTCTTGGCGAAGGATCTCAGGAAGTAGCGAGCATGGACACCAGACCTCCGCGCGTGGACACGGACCTGCTGGATCTTGGTGACCGCCGGATTCACCACCCTCAACGCGTCGCAGTGTCTAAGAAAGGCATGATCGCTACGGCTCACTACCGAGCGACGG
Source organism: uncultured Planctomycetales bacterium (assembly GCA_964403235.1). Lineage (GTDB taxonomy): Bacteria > Planctomycetota > Phycisphaerae > UBA1845 > JAFGLZ01 > JAFGLZ01. Next base: position 1,006 of record CAYOGX010001120.1, read on the forward strand.
AAGCAGGTGTGGAGATCCTGCAGAGCGGTGGCAATGCAATCGATGCCGCCGTGGCCGCCGCCTTTGCGCTGGGAGTGTGTGAGCCATCAGCCTCGGGCCTGGGTGGGCAGACCATGATGATGATCCGCCACGAAGCGTCCCGGCGCACGTTTGCCCTGGACGGATCGTCACGCGCCCCACATAGGGCGACGGTTGAATCGATCACAAAGCAACAACGTCGGCGAGGGTACCGTGCAACGACGGTGCCGAGCACGCCCGCTGTTCTGAGATACGCGCTGGAACGATGTGGAAAGCTGAAGCTCGCACGTGTTCTGCAACCTGCCATCCGGCTGGCCGAAGAAGGATATGAGGTTACGCCGCTGCAATACGCGATCACCAAACGCGACCTGAAGCACCTTCAGCGGCGGAACGCCGCGCAGTTCTTCCTGCGAGAGGGAACCAAACCGTACCTGATCGGCTCACAGATCAAGCAGCCCGTTCTTGCCGAAACGCTCCGGCGCCTGGCCAAGAGGGGGATCAAGGACTTCTACTCCGGCCAGATCGCCCAACAGATTCACGACGACATGGTGCAGAACGAAGGATTCATTCGCAAAGATGATCTCGCACAGGTGCCACGTCCCATCGATCGTCGACCGATCACTTGTCGATTCAATGGACTTCGCGTGTTCACATTCCCTCCCCCAGGCGCGGGCCGGACCCTGGTCGAGATGCTCAACATCTACCAACATCTGCCGCCAGCGTACCAGGAGATGGATTTGCCTCAAGGGGCGTGTGCGCTTGCCGAAACCATCCGTCGGGCTTTCATCGATCGCCAAGACCGACCCTTCGATCCGAACTTCTTCGCTCAGGTCGCTGGCAAGCGCATGCTGAGCGAAGAATACGCAAAGCTGGCGTCCGGAGTGATCGTCAAGAGGATCAAGACCCATGGGGATACAACACACCTTTCCGCCATGGACAGCGAAGGGAATGCTGTCGCGCTGACACAATCGATTGAGAGGGTTTACGGCGCGTGCGTGGTCACGCCCGAACTCGGCTTCCTCTACAACAACTACATGGGGGCATTTGAGTACGAGGACATCT
>CAYOGX010001121.1:0-2082 GCA_964403235.1 uncultured Planctomycetales bacterium
CGCTGGAGACGGACGTCTGGCAGGTGCGTGAGGTGGACGTGGACGGGTACGGGAACGTCTTCGCGCTGAGCGCTCAGGCCTGGAACGACAACGACTGGGTGTTGATCTACGATGAGGCGTTGGGCAACGGGTCGGAGGTGCGCGTGCTGCTCAAGGACGTGCTGGGGACCGAGTTGGCGGCCCCGACGGCGTTGCACGTCTCGAGCGACGACACGACGCTGTGGCTGGCGTCGGCCAAGAACGCCCCGGACGCGAACGAGACGGCGGTTTACCGGTTCACGATCGTCCGGAGTGGCACGACGGCGACGGGTCTGACGGATGCGGGATCGGTCGAGATCACGAACATGCGTCATGTGACGTCGATCGCGGAGGACCCGGCCACGGGGACGGTGTACGTGATGGGGGTAATGGCGCCGACGTTCGATCCGGAGGCGGGGAATCCCGACGCGGACACGCCGATCTTCACGTGGCCGACGCTGGCGGTGGTTCCGGACGGCGAACCGGGCCCCGTCGCTGCGACGGAGCTATCGAGCGAGGACCCGAACCACGACCTGGCGTTGCCGCTGTCAGCCGTGTTCGTGCCGGCCGGGACGTGCTACACGCTGACGGTGATCTTCGATGGGTCGGACGGCACGGTGACGGCCGATCCCAACCTGGGCTGCTACGCGCCGAACGCGCCGGTCATGCTGACGGCCGAGCCGTTTGGGAACAAGCAGTTCAAGAAGTGGAAGGTGTGGGACGCGTACGACGCGAACATCACGGCCATCGACACGAACAACCCGATCACGATCGACATGGTGGCCGACCGCCAGGTCAAGGCCTTCTTCAAGTGCGGCGGGGGGGGCATCGAAGAGGGCCTGCCGCTGTTGGCGACCTTCGGTGTGCTGGGACTGTACGTGTTGGCAAGACGCAGCCGGTAGACTCACGCAGGCGCCGAGCGGCGCGTAGATCCGTTGTTGTTAGGGCGCTCCGATGAAACGACCAAGCCAACACGGCATTCCTAGAGTCGCCGCAGTGGTCGCAGGAATCCTCTTCTTGCCCAGTTTGGCACGGGCCGTCGAGCGGTATGTACCGATCGGATACCCAACTATTCAGTCGGCCATCGACGCCGCCGAACCCGGTGACGAGGTTGTTCTGGCCGAAGGAACCTACACGGGTCCGGGGAACCGGAATCTCGACTACGGTGGCAAGGCCATCACAGATCGCAGCACCAATCCGAACGATCTCAACGTTGTGGCTGCGTGCATCATCGACGCCGCCCATCGCGGAAACGGCTTCAACTTCCGTAGCGCTGAGGAAGCCAATTCGGTCGTGGCTGGCCTGACGATCACCAATGGACGCGCTGATTCAGGGGGGGGCGCGATCTACTGCGAATCAAGCAGCCCGACGATCATGCATTGCCTGATCCGCGGTAACTCGGCCGACGGTCCCGGTGGGGGCATCTACTGCTCGGGTGGAAGTCCGGCGATAAGCCGTTGCACGATCAGCGGAAACTCGACTGATTTCAACGGCGGGGGGATCTACTGCGCCGGTGGCAGCCCGACCATAACCTACTCCACCATCAGCGGAAACTCGGCCGATGGCCACGGTGCCGGGATCTACGGCGCCGGGGGCAGTCCGACGATCGTCAATTGCACGATCCACGGGAACTCGACCGACGGTAGCGGCGGGGGGATCTCGTGCTCCGAAGCCAATCCGACGATCGCGAACTGCACCGTCACAGCCAACGCGACCGACCAGTGATCATCGTTGGTGTTCATTGCAGAGCACTCCTCTCTAATCATACTAGCCCTTGATCCCCGCCTGCCAAGAAACGTTAGCACCAAGGGTTAGAAGTCGCCCACCGGCTCTCCATCCTTTCGATTGACCAGTCTCTGATAAGTGTAATCGTTTGTGGGGTAAGGGTAAGACACGGGAGTGTCATAGGTACCACCGCTGGCGTAATTCCCAGGATGACTCTCGATCGTATCACTAAGGAAGTTAACCGAACCGTCGCAGAAGACAGCAAGGGCCCCGCCGGGGTGCAAGCTGGACAACGCGTAGCGAGTGCCGGTGTCATCGCCGCCGCAGCAGCCACTGCCA
>CAYOGX010001122.1:0-2082 GCA_964403235.1 uncultured Planctomycetales bacterium
GTCCATCCGCCGCTCCGTCGCGCCCGCCGTGATCCACTTGCAGACCTCATACGGGAACTTGTCATACCCGATGGCCAGCTTCCGCTCCGCGGGCAGTGCCCGGAGCTTCGCGTATCGATCGCTGTCGTAGAACTCGACCACGCCTTTGTTGTAGTCATCGGCCGCCAACCCGGGCCCAGTCGGCTTGTCAACGAGCGCCCAGATCGATTCGGGCGATGCGATCCTGGCCAGCCGCCCCGGCGCGGTCGTGGCGGCGGTCGGTTCGGTCAGAGCGGCAGGCCAGAACCGGATCCGCCCGACCACCAGCGCCAACACGATCACCATGCCGGCCGCGATCAGCCAACCTCGTTTGCTGCCCATCCTGCACCTTTTCGCGTTGAGCTGCCCGCGCCGCGTCCCTCTAAGCTGCTTGCAGAAGTGTTTGAACAGATGAGAAGGTTGGGTGGCCCACCTCTTCAGAGGTGGGGGACACGAATTCGAACGGGGATTCGCGTCCCCCATGGCTAAAGCCATGGGCCACCCATGGAATACCTCCCAGGGACGTACAGTTCAATCCTTGCTGCATGTAGCTTACTGTCGTCTTCAGTCAGACCGTTTCGCGCGCGAGTGCGTGCCGTGGGTAGGCTCCGACCCGTCACGGTCGGTGTCTACCCGTGTTCGCACGATGACACGCCATCGCACGGGCAGATTTCGCTCGTCCCTCGCTCAGCCTGCCCATGCCACCCACAAACACAACCCCAGACTCTCCTGCCGGAAACGGGACTAGGGCCATTTGAGGTTACCGAACGACCGCGTGTTGTAAAAGTACCGCCGCGCGCCGGACCAACTGCTGTATTCGCCCAGGCGGGGCTGGTAGCGGGCGAAGTTAATGGCCCACCGCTTCGACGCCCGCGCCGCACGTCCAAAGGCCGACAGCGGGATGCTCACCTCAACCGTCCACGCGCGTTCATGGCGGGCGGGCGCCACGCGGACGTCCGCAGGCCAATACCGACTCGTCCCCCACCCCGACCCCGTCGCCACGCCACGCCGCGCAACCGACGCGCCCGTCGGCCGGATCATCACATGGTAGATGTCGATCGGCTGGCCCGTCCCCGCGTTGGTCGGATCGATCAGGACTTCGAGCAGGTCCGTGTCCGACGGCAGCAGCCCCTCGTAGCGAACGAAGTTGCTGCTGGCCAGCGGCAGCTTGCCGACCTGCTCCTCGCGGCAGTTGAAGGCGAAGTACAACCGCTCGCGATCGAACCCGACGAAGACGAGCGTCTGTTGGGTCGCCCGACCCGTGGGCTCGCGTCCGGCCAACAACGGGTCCTGGCCGGCCACGTTGATGAAATCGCCCGCGACGTTGCGGATGCCCAGCGGCCAGTCCGACAGGTCGCCGTCGACCGCGACGGGCTGATCCAGACGCCGGGCCGTCACCTGGGTCAGCCTGGCCCGGATCTCGATCTGCCCGGACGCTCCGGCGTCAAACACGACCGGCACGTAGGCCGCTCCCGCTTCGTTCGTGCCGATCGTCTTGGCCCGCGCCACCAGCGACGGGCGGGCACGCGCCAGCGGCGCCAGGGCATTGACCGGGACGTTGTCGGTCACCGCCCGCCATCCGACTGGCAGCTTGCCGAACCGCAGTTGGCCCGTGACGGGCGTCGGCCGCTCGTTGCGGACGACGAAATGGAATGCCATCTCCGCCTCGGCGGTGGCGTCGGGCTGGTCGCTCGATCGAATCCGCACGCCTTCGCAGAAGACCCTCACGCCGCACGCGGCGTCGATCAGCCGCCGCCACTCGACGCTCTGGACGAACTGCTCGTCCGATCCGGCCGGCTTGCCCTCGGACAGTTGGGCGATCCGATCGGCCATCAGACGCCGCGCCAGGTCCCACAGCTCGGGCTCATCGACCCAGGGCCACTGGCAACCGTCCGCGAAATGGTCGCCGTAGGCGGCTGACCCACCGTAGCGGAACAGCGCGCGGGCAAGGGTTTGGGCCATCGTCCCCGCGCCGAGGCGCTTGAGCAGCGTCAGATACTCGAGATCCTGCAACCCGCGGCGGAGCTGCTTGAGCCGAACCGACGGGATGGGCCCGGCGATCTG
>CAYOGX010001123.1:0-2068 GCA_964403235.1 uncultured Planctomycetales bacterium
ACAGATCAGGGAGTTCAACGGGTCAGCGTCCGTGACCGACCTGCTGCAAGGGCTCATCCTGCTAGTCGCGGGGTTTCTGCTGTTCGGCCTGGGTCTGTATCACCTCGGCGGGTTCGGGGAGTTCTGGAAGCATCTGCCGGTCGAGCACAAGTTCGGGCTGGCCGAGTTCAACCGGCCCGAGAAGTTCAGCCACGTCGGGGTGTTCTGGCAGGACGGCGTGGCCAACAGTATCGCGTTCTATTTCATGAACCAGGGCGTTTTGATGCGGTTTCTGTCGGCCAAGAGCCCGCGTGAGGCCCGCAAGGCCACCATCGTCATCGTGTTGATCATGATGCCGCTGACGGCCATCGCCGTCAGCAATGCCGGGTGGATCGGCACGGCCATCCAGAATAAGTCCCCTGCCGACCTGCCGGACGGGTTCGAGCCCAACCAGGTGTTCGTCGTCGTGTCCGATCTGTTGTGCAGGCCTGGCGTGTTCGGGTTGGTGTTGGCGGCGCTCGTTGCGGCGTTGATGAGCACGGTCGACACGCTCATCAACGCGGTGGCCACGATCGGCGTGAACGACATCTACCGGCCGTTCGTCCGGCCCGGCGCCGAGGATCGACACTACCTGCGTGCGGCCCGATGGTTTTCGATCGTCGCGACGCTGATCGGCGTGCTGCTGGTGCCGCTGTTCCTGGGGTTCGACTCGATGTACGCCGCCCACGCCGCCTTCACTGCCGCCATCACGCCGCCGATGATCACGGTCATCCTGTTGTCGATCGCGTGGAAGCGGTTCAATCGGATCAGTGCGCTGGCGACGATCGTGCTGGGCACGGGCGCGATGGTCCTGTCGTTCGCGGTGCCCGAGATCGTCACGCCGTTCGCGCACGGCGTGTCGATGGACGAGGCCGCCGCCTTCTACAAGAAGTACAAGTACATGCGGGCCTGCTACGGCATGGCCACCTGTACCGCGATCGGCGTCGTGGTGACGCTGCTGACGTGGAAGGTCCGCGCCGCGGCCGACGCCGTCGACGGCCTGACCATCTGGACGCTGAACGCCGGCAGGCGGCTGTTTAAAGGCGGCGAGCCCAAACGGACCACCGGCCAGAAGATCCGCCTGAAGCTGACCGCATCGGAGGCGGTGACCGAACCCGTCGCCGTGATCCACACGACGGATCTGGAGCGTCTCGGCGCCGAACCGGGCGACCTGATGTACCTGGCCGACCGCCGCTGGTGGCTCGGCGGGCTGCGCTCGCTCCACATCAAGGCCGGCCAACCGACCGACGAGGTCCAGCCCGGCACGGTCCTCCTGTCGCCGCCCAAGATCGACGAGGGCCGCCTCCGCGCCGGCGAGGACGTCGCCGTCGAGATGATCATCTAGCAAGGCTCGTCGCGGAATCCCCACGTCCGGAGCACCTGGCGGAGCGATTCGGGGCCCGCTCCCACCGTGACGCAGGTGTTGAAGAACTCGCGCCGCACTGGATAGGTCTTGCGGAGCTGATCGAACCGATGCCCGCGCTGATCGGGTGGCAGGTCGATGACGCCGCGCAGTTGCGCGTCGTCCGCTTCGACGTCGCAGACACGCCGAACGACGTCGCGGAGCACGCCCTGGTCGGGCCGTCCCGCCGCGTCCATATCGATCTGCGGCACAGCTGGTGGTGGCAGACACTCGGCCGGATCCCACACCTGGTCCAGCTCGAACGCCTTGCAGACCGCGTCGAACAGCATCTTCGTGCCCGCGACCTTGCCGTCGAAACTGTAGCCCGCGATGTGCGGCGTACCGATGGCGACCTGCTCGAGCAGCTCGACGTCGATGTTCGGCTCGTCTTCCCAGACGTCCAATCCCGCGGGGCCGATCCGGCCCGCGCGGATAAGGCGGCGTCGACGCCGCGGCAAGCTCCGCCGACGCAAGTCGCTTCTGCGGGGAGTCGGGAAAGCCGTCACACAATATCTGGCGACGCACGCCGAAGACCGGCTTCTGCGGGGAGCCTTCGTTCTGGTACCAGAAGAGCCGGTTCGTCTCGTTGGGCAGGATGAGGTCACTATTGCCATCCCCGTCCCAATCGGTGAAGACCGGATACGGGTA
>CAYOGX010001124.1:0-2062 GCA_964403235.1 uncultured Planctomycetales bacterium
CCCCGATAGGACAGTATGCAATGATCTGAAGCCCTGGCGCATAGGGATCGCGAAACGCCTGACACCGCCACTCCCCCACGTCGAATTCACCGCTGGCCTCATAGTAGCCCCGGGCCTTGCCCGCCTCATACAACGCCCAGCCCGGCGTCCTGGGGATAATGTGCCGCTGGGTTTCGGCTACGATCTGCGCAACCGGTGGCTCGGCCGGCACGGGCGCGGCGACGTACGACGCCTCTGCCTTGTCGGCCAGCATCTCGAGATCGCCACGATCTAGCTCGAACGTGCCCCATTGTGGATCTTCCACCTGCGAGATGAACCCCGAGACGTAGCGCAGTTCCGGCACTTGCGAGCCCAGCCGCAACATGCCCTGCACAAACTCGGTCGTGTACGTGTTACGATCAATGCCACGCGTTCGCCAGCCGCGATGCCCGCCCGTCTCGCGCGGGTCCGAATCATAGCCCCACTCGGTGACGATGCAGGGCGGCACGCGGTATCCATAGCTGCGAATGGCCGCCACGTCAGTGACCAGCCGCATCAGGCCATTGGTGTCTGTCAGGTCAAAGCGTGGCCCCAGCTCATAATGGTTGGACGCGAGATAGTCCACCTTGCTCAAGCTCTCGCCGAAAAAGTCCCAGTATGGGAAATCCCAGTGGTGCGTGCTCTTGCGATAGGCCAGTAGGCGCTTGCCGTTGTCGTGGTAGATGTCGGCGAGGCGCGAAAAGAACGCATCCTGGGCACAACCGTCGGTCTGGTTCCACACCGTCTCCTCGTTGGGGCCGCTCCAGTCGATGATGTCAGGGCACAGCCGTATCACGGGCTCGCCGTACTCGCGCCACCATCGCTCGGCGCCCACTTTTCCCAGCTTGATGAGCGCCTTGTCGCTGTCATCGGGGAACACCGGCCGCCCGAACGTAGGAATGCCGCGCTCGGTGAACTTTTGCCACGCGCCCCGCCACGGGTTGATCGGTTGCCAGCCCCCCAGCCGCTCGGCCACGTCCACCAACCAGTCGGGATACTGCTCCGACTGCGTTGCCACCAAGATTCTCGGATAGGCCCCATCCTGCACAGCATTCACCACCAGCTCCTCCTTCCAATCATCCCACGTATCCCCGGGGCAGGCCGTTGCCGCTCTCGGAGCTTCCTTGTGCCCGATCACCTCCAGGCGCCGCCCGTGCTTGGTCTCCAGATGCGCGATCAGCTCCCGCGCCGCCGCCAGTTGCACCTCGGGCGGGTGCTCGTGGGTAAAGTCGCCCACCAGGCACACGCCGATACCCCACTCGTTGCTGCCATGGCCATGCCACACGAGCAGATCGTCGTCGTTCATCCAGCACACCTGGCCATCGTGCGTCACCACATAGTGATACTGGATCGAGGGCATGTCCTTGGTGTTGACGTGATACCACGCCATGCTATGGATGCTCTGCGTCGGCGGCGTGGCGCTGTGGTGGATCACCACGTGGGTGATCGGTTCACTGCGCGGCTGCCACGTCTTCCACAAGTGGCGAGGCGGCGCAGTGCGCATGTCAATTCGATTCATGGCTACGTCACCTCCCACGACAGTAAGGTCATGGCAATATCGTTCCGGGGATTGATCGTGATTCCCACCTGATCGGCCGTGATAAAGTCCGTGTTGCTCACCGAGTGCACCTGCGACCAGTGCTGGCCGTCTACTGACCATGAACAGATGCGAGACGTGCCATCGTCGGCGATTCTGAGCCACATCAAGCCGTGCGCTAGGCCGAGGGTTACGTTCCAATACCATGCACTGTACGAGGTGGGGCTGTTCCATTTGCCAGCGCGAAGGCTTCCGCCGCTCTCGCTGCTGTGCACAAAGACAACCACTTTGCCTGATGCACTGTCTCGCCAGCACAACCCCCCGAACGCATAGCTCGTGACGGGATCCCGGATGAGGACACAAGCCGTGATGGTATAGGGAGTTGCTGGTTCTGTCATGACCAGCATACGATGATTATCGGACCGAGCCGTATCATATAGAGTAATCCCGCCGTGCGAGTCATCCGCCGTCGCCGTGCCCTGATTTACCCAGGTGAAATCCCCTAGA
>CAYOGX010001125.1:0-2059 GCA_964403235.1 uncultured Planctomycetales bacterium
GAGGATGAGCGCCGCACACGACCGCCCGGCGTGACCCACGAGAGCAGGTCGGCGTAGCTCTGCACCAGCGGGTTTGTCCCGCCGGACTTCAAGAACTTATCGATCTGATCGTCCTGCTCTTGTAAGCGAACCGCCCTATCGACGGCGTCCTGCATCGGGTGCTCGAGCCGGCGGGCGTCGGGGTTGCGCTTCGATAGCTCGTCGATGAGCGGCTTGGTCTTGCGCGTAACCACCGACTCGATGCTGTCTACCGGCTGGCCGGACTCGATGAGCTGCTTGAGGTACGCTTCGCTCTCCTCTGCCAGCGCGAGCGCGTCGCGCATCTGGGGTGTAGCCAAGTCGTTCGCGATCGCTTCCTGCAAGCTGCGGATTCCGTTGTCGCTGACCTGTCGAGCGAACGTGTCGGATCGCGAGATGATGTTCGCGTTGACCTTGGACGCTGCCGCCCCGATGACAGGGATCGCGCCGCCGAACACGCCGCCCATCGTGAACGCCCACAACGCCGCCTGCTGCTCGTCGACGTTCCGGTCGGGGTTGGCCAGGCGAAGCATCTGCTCGTGCGTGAGGTTCGTCGTAGCGCCGACCGACGCGAGTTTGGCGAATCGCTTGGAGTAGTTGCCCGTCACAAGCCACTGCTGAACGCGCTCGCCGTAGTTGCCGTCACGCATGAGACGCGCGGCCAGGTAAGTACCCCTGTTGCGTCCGCCGGCCAAGGCCACGCCGACCGCCGCAGAGCCGACGGCAAGGCTTTCAACAGCGCCAAAGGCGACAGCATCGACGCCAATCGCGGGGATCGATGCGGCGAAACCAGCCAGCCCCGCGTTGCCCAGCACCTCGCGGTCTTCAAAGTCCTGCTGTTGCCTGCGCACCCAATACCAGAACGCTTCTTCGTTCGGAATGTCGAGCACGGGCGGTCGGCCCTTGTCCGCGTCGAAAGCGTCCTGCAGGTACGGGTACTTGCGGAAGAACGCCTCGTCTACTACGTCATAAGCGTTGAACGCGGGGTCCACGGCCTTGCTCGCCTGACCGAACTCTCCGATCGGGTTGTCGAGCACAAAGCTGGATACGACGCCTTGGGTCCGCATCGCACGGAACACCAGGTTGTCGGTGTCGTTCGCGATGTTGTTGCCGAACGGCGTGTAGTCGATCAGGTTGCGCTGGAACCACGACCCCTCGGGGATGACATCGACCACACCGCCAACGGTTGTCTCGGGCGGCTGCAGTTCCGAAACCGTTTCGGCCAAGATCGCACGCCGCTCGGGGCTGTCGAATCTTTCGCCGGGGGTGATGACAGGCATGGCTTAGGGGATGCCGGGGATTAGCTCGCCGTCTTCGTCAAGGAAGGCGTCTAGTCCGTGTTTCCTTTTCTTGGGCGTCTCCTCGGGTTTGTCCTTGGCTTCGATCAACTCGCGGGCTTTGCGCTTGTTCTCCTGCAGCCAGGCGTCGATGTCGTTGATCTCGCCGGGCGCGTAAGGGTCTACGGTGAGGATGACCCCGCCGACAGTACCTTCTCGCGGGACTGTTCGGAGCTGGCCGATCTGGTTCTCGAAATGCCACGCGCGCTCTTGAGCGTTCCATAGCGGCGTGAAGTCGTCGAGCAGTTCCTTGATGACATCCTCGCGGATGCCCCTGTCGCGTAGGTCGCCGACAATCCGGGCCTCGAAGTCTGGATCGAACGGCAGGTTGCTGTCGGTGAGGTGGATGCCGCTGCCCCACTTAACCGGCGAGTTCTCTGCAACAAAGCGGATCTGAGCGAGTCGTTGGCCGAGGAGATAGCCTCGGCGGGCGCGAGCCGCGCGCTCGCGAAGCCGGTCGGCCTCGGCGAGCTGAGCGCAGCTATCACCGAGCTCATCGGATGAAACGGGCATGGGGGGTGAGCTCGGCCGGCTGAGGCAATGCACCGGGCTGCGCCCGGCCGAGAGGAATGAAGAGGGGGCCCGTGTCGGAGAAGGCGAAAAGCGTCGGCTACAAGCGCCTCCCGCCCGCCAGGGTCCGGGGCCTCAAGCTGGTGCACGCCGACGCCCGGTACCGGCCGGTGCGGGCGGCGTTGTCTGAAGCG
>CAYOGX010001126.1:0-2057 GCA_964403235.1 uncultured Planctomycetales bacterium
GTGGCGGAATTCGTGCTGACCTCGTCCCAGGAACTCGAGGTCGGGTCGCTGGGGTTGTAGTTGAGCTGGCGGAGGTAGACCGCACCGGACGAGATCAGTTCCAAGTCCTCGTAGTCCCGCCAGGCCACCATCACGATGTCCTGGCCGGGGTCGTTGGGGTCCTGGCGGATGGCGATCCGGGGACCCAGCGAGTTGTGCGCGCCCGGCGTGGTGGGATCCGAATCGTTGCTGATTCCCCCAACCGGGGCCTCGTCCGGGTCGGCGGCCGAGTCCGCACCGATCTTGTCCCAGGTGTTGGTGATCTCGTTCCAGCGGCGGCCGTAGATCTCGGCCGCGTGCGACGAATCGACCGTGCTCGACCATACGACGATGGGCGCGTTGTCCCCACCGATGGCGATGTCGACGGGTTGCGCCGCGCTGGGCCAGCCGGCGGACGCCATCGCATCGTTGCTGACCCCGCCGCCGCCGTGGGCGAAGTCCGGTCCGCCGGTCAGCTCGACCCACTCGCCATTGATGAACTTCTTGGCCACGACGTCCATGTCGTTCTGGGTGATGTCATAGGCGGCATAGGCCACCACCGGCAAGTGGTCCGGGCCGATCGCGATCGCCGGCGCGCCATTGACCACCCCGACACCCTCGGGATCGAGGTGGTTGTCGTCGCTCACGCCACCGCCGGTCTCAGAGCCGGCCAGTCCGGACCAGGTCCAATGCTCGGTCTCAGGATCAAAGGTTGCCTTGGTCAAGCGGACCTCGGTCTGCTCTTGCCCACCCACCAGCCAAGTCAGATAGATGTTGCCGAGGTCGTCGACGGCCACGTCGGGGTCTCGGCCGCCTTGCGTGTTGGGCACAACGTAGTTGCGGGGATCGTTCAGGCTTGGCTCATCGTCCGGGTCGATGAAGAGCGGTGTCCATGCCTGGCCGTCGAACAGCCTGACGGTCAGACCCGAGTCGGCTTGAGTCCCCGAACTCGGATAGCTTTCATAGGCCACGACCGTGTGGCCTTGGGGCGTCAGTGCCACGGCAGGATCGCCGTTGACCATGTTTTGACCGTCGTAGCTGAGCCCGCTACCGCTGGCTGAGCGGAACCCCAACTCCTGCCAGAAGCCCGCGACGTCCAGGAGTCGCCTGGGTTCAAGCGGCTCGATCGACAGCCGCTTTCGGCGCTTCCTCACAGCCCTGCGTCTGGTCATACAACAGCCCTCCCTTGAGCCCGCGTCCAGACCCCGTCACGTGGGCCAACAACAGTGGTCATGGGCGTGATAACCCGCATATATCCAGCCTTGGGGGCTACGGTTGTTCTGTCGAAGGTAAGCCTTCACCGGACGGCCGCTTGGTTACACTGAGTCCGCGGGCCCGGTCGTTCGCATCGCCCCACCCCGTTTTTTCGTGCCATAGTCGCGCTGAACCGCATCGTCATGACTATATGCAGGCCAGTTGGCCAAGTAAACCGCGCCTATTCTAGATATCGTCCTCGGGGGGACTCGGGCACCAGAAAAGCCGGGGCGACGGGGAACTTAAGTCACTTGTGGTGGGGTGCTTATGGTCGCTTGGGGACCTGCGCCCCCCCCGGATCGGCCGCCAGGGCCTCGCGCAGGATGCCGAGGATTTTTGCGTGGGCGTCGACCATGGGGCCAGGGAGCCTGAGTCCTGCGGCCCGTGTATGGCCGCCCCCCCCCAGGGCCCCGGCCAGGGCGGCCACGTCCACCTGCCCTTTGCTTCTTAAACTGACTCGAATGTCGCCCTCCGGCGGCTCGATCAGCAGGACGCTGACGTGGACCGACCCGATTCGCATCGGCTCGTTGATCAGGTCCTCGCTGTCAGCCGGACTGGCCTGGCAGGCCTCGAAGCAGGCCTGGTCGAGGCGCATGACGGCCAATCGGCCCCCTGCGTGGAGCTCCAACCCCGCCAGGGCCCGCGTCTGGAGTCGGACGCGGGCGACCGAGTCCGACCAGTAGATGGCCTCGTAAAGCCGATGCCCCTCGACCCCCGCGCGAATGAGCTCGGCCGCGACGCCCATGGCCCGCGCGTCGGTGTTGGAGAACCGGAACCAACCCGTA
>CAYOGX010001127.1:0-2053 GCA_964403235.1 uncultured Planctomycetales bacterium
TAGGCCTCCGTGGGCGCCAGTCCCGATACGGTCTGGCCGTGGACCATCCAGCTGGCCTCGTCGCTGGGGTAGCTTTCCTGCGGCGGCTCGTCGTCATCGACCACCGTGACCCGGTAGTAATAGGTCATCCCGACCTGCAGCTCGAAGATGTCGTTGAACGTGACGTGCTCGCCCGAATCGGGCTGTAGGATCATGTCGCCGTCGTTGGTTCTCAGGTCGATGGGGAACGGCGGGTTGTCATCGGGCCCGGGTTCCGGCGGCCTGGTGCTGTCCGTGTAGCGATACAGGTAGTAGCCCTGGGCCCGGGGATCAGGCTCGCGCGTCCAGGTGATGTAGATCCCAACGGGCGCACCGGAGGTGACCTTGGCGGTCACGGATACCATCCGCGGCACCGCCAGCCTGCCTTCCGGGGACCCGAAGTCGCCGGACAGCGCCCCGCCGCCGCCGCAGCCGGCCAGCAGGCCGAGAGCGGCCACTACCAGGACGAACCACTGCTGTTTGCTCATGCGCTCAAGCCCTTTGTGAGGTCGGTAAGTGGAGCCGCGTTGGGAGCGGCTCCACCCCGGTTGAATGCCTACCAGTTGTTACCGCTGTTCGAGGCCTTCGATCTCCGGAGCCTCCAAAATAATGTGTACGCTGTCGCTGCTCGTGGCGTCATCGTCATCGCTGCCGCTGACATCCGTGTCGTAGATCGTCACCGTAATGGTGCCGGTTTCCGCGTCCGTCGGTACGGTTACCACAATCTGGTCCTCGGACCAACTCGTGTAGGCCGTGGCATCGATACCCGTGCCGCCATCGAAGGTCACCTTGCTGCTGCCACGCGCCGCGCCATAGCCGCTGCCCGAGATCGTCACGTCTTCCCCAACCAGCCGGCGCGACGGCGTGAAGCTGTCGAGGGTGGGCACCACGTCGAAGCCCACGCCCTCGGTATCCTTGCTGTCGTCGCGGGACAACACGATGTCACCATCGAGCGCCTTGGCCGGAATGGTGATCGTGACCGAGGTGTTGCCCCAGCTGCTCACCGACGCGGTCTCGCCGTTGACGGTCACCGATCCGGTGCTCTGACTGGCGCCGAAGTTGGTGCCGGTCAGCGTGATCGAATCGCCGGTATTGCCGCTGTCAGCGCTGAGACTGTCGATGTGCGGCAGAATCACGAAGTCCTTGGTGTTGCTCTCGTTGCCCGCCACGTCGACCTTGACCTGCACCGTCTTGCCGGTGGCGGTCGACGGCACCTTGGCCTCGATCTGGGTGTCAGTCCAGCTGACGAGGTCGGCACCGGTTGCCTCGGTTGTACCGAAGTAGACGTGGGAATCCGTGCCGCCGCTGCCCGGTGCCGGGCCGAAGTCCGTGCCGGTGAAGGTGATCGTGTTGTGATTGACCCAGTCTTCGGTCGGATTGACCGTCGTGATCGCCGGCTCGTTGTAGCTGATGTCATCCGAGCTGTAGACGGTGTTCGAGCCAATCTGCACGCCGATCGGACCATCGGCGGCCTTGTAGGGCACCGTCACCACGATCTCGGTGGCACTCCAGCTCACGTAGCTGGCCGCCTCCACCGACGTGCTGTCATCGGCATCGGTGAAGTACACCTTGTCAGTGTCGCGACTGGCCCCGAAGTAGTCGCCGGTGATCGTGACCTCATCGCCGATGCTCACGTCGGACGTGGTGATCGAGTCGATCTCGTGCTCGGCGATCGTGATCGAAACGGAGGTCGAGAAGTCACTCTCGTCAGCGGTGTCGTTGACGGCGGTCACCGCGTAGTAGTAGACATCATCCACATCCGGACTAAAGGTGTTATCCCAGGACTGGGTTGTTCCCGCGCCGTCGTCATGCGTGATTTTGGACGAGACCCGCTTGGCCTCGTAGCCGCTCGGGTCGCCGGACGGCAGCGAGACGGTGTCCCGGTAGACGTAGTAGCCGTCGATCCGCGATGACTCCGACTTCTGCCAGGTGACGCGCACGCCGGCCGGTACCCCAGCGGAGTCCTTGAGTACACCGAGCTGAATGAACCCCGCGTCAACCTGCGGTACGTAGTGCAGGTCCACCTCTTCCTGAA
>CAYOGX010001128.1:0-2042 GCA_964403235.1 uncultured Planctomycetales bacterium
TGGCCCGACTCAGCGTCATACAGCTCGACGAACCGAACGTTGGGCAGCGAGCGCGCGCGCGGATCGACGATCGTGATCGGGATCAGATCGTGCCGCCGCCTGGCCACCCTCAGCGACGGCTCGTAGTCCGCCGTCTGGAAATCGCTCACCAGAAACACCACGGACCGCCGCGTCGTCACCCGGTTCAGGTGCTCGACGGCCGCGGCGATGTCCGTCCCGCTACCCGCCGGCTCGTGGTACAGCAACTCCCGGATCACCCGCAGCACGTGCCGCGTGCCCTTCTTGGCCGGCACGAATCGCTCGATCCGGTCCGTGAAACAGATCAACCCCACCTTGTCGTTGTTCCGGATCGCGCTGAACGCCAGCGTCGCGCACACCTCCGCCGCCAATTCCCGCTTGAACTGACCCGCGGTACCGAACAGGTGCGATCGGCTCATGTCCACCAGCAGCATGACGGTCAGCTCACGCTCCTCGCGGAACACCTTGACGAACGGCTCACCGCTCCGCGCCGTCACGTTCCAGTCGATCATCCGAACGTCGTCCCCGATCTGGTACTGCCGCACCTCCTCGAACTCCATCCCCCGCCCCTTGAACGCGGAATGGTACTGACCCGCCAGCACGTCGTTGACCATATGCGACGTGCGGATCTCGATCCGGCGTATCTTCTTCAGCAGTTCCTTCGGAATCATGGCCCCACCTCTGGAACGGCAACTCGAGAAGGCGGCGGGCCGACAACTCGACAAATCAACAAGTCGACAAGTCGACATAGAAGAAAAGGCGACCCCACGTTGGGCCTCCTCTGCGTGCCAATTCGGTTTGGCAGCCTCAACGCCTGGCCCCGGACCGACTGATGTACGATTGCGTCTTGCGAACCATGGCGCTCAGGATCCGGACGAACTCATCGACCTCCGCGGCGAGTCCAGCCACGCTGTCCCCACTCGCGATGCGAGCCCTGACACAGACCTTCAACCAATACGCCGTCTCAGCCGCTTCTTTTCGGGCGATCGAAGCTTTGTGCGCGAAGTCGGCGTCCGTTAATGCATGGTCCGCTTCGCACAGGTTTGCACCGATCGAGGTGCCAGCGCGGATCAACTGCCGCCCGATCTCCCACCCTTTGGTGTTGCCTGGAAACCCGTCGGTCAGCTCGACCACCGCTACAGCAAGGTCAAGCGCCCGAGCCTGCAAATCCCCATGCAACCGACCCATGTACCAATCTCCGATTCACAGCAGCATCCCACGATTCCTTCCATGTCGACTTGTCGACGTGTTGACTTGTCGACGTGTCGATGTGTCCGCTTCCCTCACGGGACAGCGACGTTGTCGAGGATCGTCTGCACGACGTCTTCGCTCGTCTTCTCTTCTGCTTCGGCCTCGTACGTGATGATCACGCGGTGACGCATGACGTCCATGGCCATGGTCTTCACGTCCTGCGGTGTCACGTACCCCCGGCCCTCCAGGAACGCGGCCGCCTTGGCCGTCAGCGTCAGGTAGATCGTCGCGCGGGGCGACGCGCCGTACTGGATCCAGTCCCCGATCTGGAGCTTGTAGGCAGCCGCGTCGCGCGTCGCCAGGACCAGATCCACCACGTAGTCCTTGATCTTGTCGTCGATGTAGATCTCGTCTACGACCTCCCGGGCCGCCATTAGCTCCGCCGGCGTCATGACCGGATCGATGGTCGTCGTGGGCTTGGTCTCCGCCATGCGGTCCAGGATCTGCCGCTCCTGGGTCTTGTTGGGGTAGTCGACGATCAGCTTCAGCATGAACCGATCCACCTGGGCCTCGGGTAGCGGATACGTCCCCTCCTGCTCGATCGGGTTCTGGGTGGCTAGCACCAGGAACGGCTCGTCGAGCTTGAATGTGTCCTCGCCGATCGTGACCTGTCGTTCCTGCATGGCCTCCAGCAGCGCGCTCTGGACCTTGGCCGGCGCGCGGTTGATCTCGTCCGCCAGGATGATGTTGCTGAATATCGGGCCCTTCTTGACCGTGAACTGCCCCGTCTGCGGCTGGTACACCAGTGTCCCGATCAGGTCGGCCGGCAACAG
>CAYOGX010001129.1:0-2039 GCA_964403235.1 uncultured Planctomycetales bacterium
GTACACGATTGACTCTCAGCATATGTCGGCTTGGACACCGACGTACTGGTGGCTGTACGACATGCCTGCGGGCCTGACATTCACTATCAACGCGACACATTTCGCTGGCTGGACAACCACGACGAACTTCCAGGCTCAAGACAACTCTCTGCTCCAGGCAGACGTGAACAAGCTGCTCTACGGCATGTACCAAGCATCCGTCGTACCGCGCACAGCGGCGAACGGCACAATCAACGTCGGTGGGACGAATGCCGCACCCAGCGGCGTGTTCCAGGCAGCGGCAGCGTGTCCTGTGGATGCCGCGACGCCGGGGAAAGAGGTACAACATGAGTTGCTCAACGACGGGTGTGGAGTGGGATTCAATGTGTGGGCAACAGTCACGGTGACGGCATAAGGAGGGGAACATTGGCAACTTTTTACCTGATACGGGGCAACCAATTGGTGGCAGACCTGGACACTTCCCCAACGGACGTGATCGGGCTGTCGTTGTTCGCAGGTGGTGACGAGATGTCGCTTCTGAATGCGCGACACGCGAATGCGCTGATGACGAATCTCGGCCTATCGGCGCAAGAGGCACTGGCGGCACTGGGCCTGGCCGATCTGAGAGCGTCTTCCATCAAGACCATCTTCCTCGGCCCTGATCCGGCAGGTCATAGCCACATCGTGTCCGGGGTGGTGGCGTATCGTCTTATCGACATTGGCCTATACGCACTCTGGCAGTGCGACGGCCAGCAAGAGGACCTGCTTGCGCTGCACGACCGACTATGGCAGATGGAGCCGACACAAGCACTCGGCCTGCTGGCTGTCGTGCAGACGTTTGGCGACTCTTTCTATCCTGCTGCGGTGCGAACGGCTACGAGCATGTCTGTTGCGCAGGCGCTGGCGAGACGGGACAGGATCGCCACTTACCTGGAGAGCCTGGGCCACACCAACACTGCGGCGCTGCGAGCTACAACGGACGAAGATGCGCAGATGACCGGCATCGTGCAGGCGTTGGGCTACACGGAACCGCAAATGTGGGGGGCGATGCACGGGTGAGGCAGATACTCACGGTCCTCGTGTTCCTGCCACTGATACTCGGCGGCTCGGCAGCGGCGCAGGCACCCACCACATTGCGCGGCGTGGGCGCGACGTACATCGAGCCACACGGCGGCTACGAGTTGAACGCGGCGCTGGATGCTGTGGGCGCTCACTGGTGGTATGGCTGGCGACGGATGCCGGGCGGCGACGGCGTGCCGATGATATGGGGGCGGGGAGCACGGGAGAGGCGTTGAATGCGGCGGGCGCGGCTGGGGACCCGTGGATCACGGCCCTCCCCGGCGCATACGGTGCGGGCTCCGCCGGCGATATCCTGGGTAACCTGCTCGACGATCTGCAGGGGGCGGATGGGGACACGCTGGAAACGCTGAGCGACCAATTGGACAGCCTGGGAGACGTGAGTATCGAGGTGACCGGGCCGGTGGTGGATGGCGGAGACGTGATCACCTACCGCGGGGACACCTACCTGAACGAAGACGCCCGGGCCATCGAATGGTCGAGCGACGATTGGCCTGACCTGACCGGGGGGACAGTCGTGGTGATCATCAAGAAAGTAGCTCAGTTTGCCGGCGCGATCGTCACGCCGGTGGGGACCGCCCTCGTGCGGTTGGAGCTGACCGCGACGCAGACGGGCACGATCACGGCGGGCCGGCACAACTTCCAAGTGGTGGCCACCCAGGCCGACGGGGACGTGGCCACCTTGGTCGACGCAGTATGGGTATCCAGGGCCCGGGCGGAGGTGTAGATGGCACAGTTTTGCGAGATCAATGACATCGAGGATTTCCTGCAAATCGAGATCACGGAAGAGCAAGCGCCGGCAGCGACGCGAGCGATCGACGCCGCGACCGAGGCGATCAAGAACTATTGCCACCAGGAGATCGAGCTGGTCGAGGATGACGAGATCACGCTGGACTGTTGGGGGGGCACGCGCATCTTTCTCCCACAGGTGCCGGTCGTCTCGGTCTCGTCGGTTGTCGAGGATGGGGACAGTCTCACCGCCG
>CAYOGX010001130.1:0-2037 GCA_964403235.1 uncultured Planctomycetales bacterium
CACCGCGGTCATGGGGGGTGATCCGAACAACGACGGGACGGGGATTCGCAGGGACGGCAAGACGATCAAGGCCGAGTTCAACGACACCCCATTCGAAGAGGGAACCGTTGGCATGTCGCTGGCTGGCGAGGACCCGGATTCGGCGAGCTGCCAGTTCTTCATCTGCATGCGTCGGGTCAAGGAGTGGGACCGGAAATACACGGCGTTCGCCAAGGTGGTCGGGCTGGAGTCGCTAGAGACGCTTCGTAAGATCGGCGATGTGGCGGTCGACGGGCACGACCGGCCGGTGCGTGACGTCTACGTCGAGCTGATGAGCATCGAGACGGTGCGCGAAGGGACGTCGCGCGAACAGTAAAAAGAAACGCCGTGCTAGGTGGGGCGCTACCGGTGCCCTGATCCCGTTTCGACGGGTGACCCGAAAACCGGTTACGCGGGGCTGAATGCACCCATGAGGTTCAGGACATGTCAACCGCTTCGATGCACGGAGGTGTTGAGGGCTGGGTCCCATGCAATGGGGCATGTGGACAACGGGTCAGGCCTTGACGGGAGCAGCCCATCCACAGCGTTTCATGTGCCGTGGGGCAACCTGGCCTGAGCTGATGTGCGTTGAATGTTGCGATGCCCCGGATCGACCGGGTGCTGCACGGCCTATTTGATCGTAGAGGGGCGTGGGGTGTCGGGCGCGGTCGCGCCTTTGCGGCGGGTCCGAAAGATCCGCGATGCGTTCCGGCCCGCTGGGGGGTGGATCGGCCAGGTCATGAGCTACACCGTTCTGGCACGCAAGTACCGCAGCCGAACGTTCGACGAGATCGTCGGGCAGGACGCCATCGCCACAACGCTCAAGAACGCCGTCGCCAGCGGCCGGATCCATCACGGGTACCTGTTCACCGGGACGCGCGGCGTGGGCAAGACGTCGATGGCGCGGATCCTGGCCAAGGCGCTGAACTGTCTGAACGCCGACGCGCCCACGACCACCCCGTGCGGCGAGTGCGAGCTGTGTCTGGAGGTCGCCGAGGGCAACGACATCGACGTGGTCGAGATCGACGCCGCCAGCAACACCGGCGTCGATAACATCCGCGAGCTGCGGAGCAATACGGTCTATCGCCCCGCGCGGGCGCGGTACAAGGTCTACATCATCGACGAGGTGCACATGCTGAGTCAGGGCGCGTTCAACGCCCTGCTCAAGACGCTCGAGGAGCCGCCCGAGCACGTGAAGTTCGTGTTCGCGACCACCGAGCCGCAGCGCGTGCCGGCCACCATCCAGAGCCGCTGCCAGCGGTTCGATTTCCGCAGCATCAGCGTGGACAAGATCGCCGGGCAATTGGAGATGATTCTCGAGGCCGAGAAGGTCAAGGCCGATGACGCGGTCGTTCGACAGATCGCCCGTCTGGCCAACGGGTCGATGCGAGACGCGCTGTCACTGCTGGATCAACTGCTGAGCCTGGGGTCGGACGAACTGACGGTCGAGTTGATCGATCAGATCCTGCCCGCGCCGCACGACGAGGTGCTGGCCGAGCTGATCGACCACCTGGCGGCGGGTGATGCGGCCGGGGCGCTGGCCGAATTGGACCGGTGCCTGAACGAAGGGCAGAGCCTGGAGCAACTGTGCAGCTCGCTGATCGACTACGTCCGCCGGTTAATGGTGGTCCGCGTATGCGGGCCGCAGACCGAGCTGGTGGACGTCCCCGGCCCGGTTCGCGAGCGGCTGGGGGCGCAGGCGGCGCAGTTCGACGCAGCCGCCTACACCTACATGATCACGGTGGCAGAAGAGCTGAGGCGGAGCGTGCGTTTCAGCGGCTCGGGGCGGGCGCTGACGGAGGCGGCCATCGTACGGTTGGCGTCGATGGAGCGGTTTTCGGGCATCGAGACGCTGCTGGCAAGCCTGGATCGGACGTCATCGGCTGCGGCGGCCGGCAGGACCGGCGCGGCACAGGGCACGACGAGCGGCGGGGTCGGCGCGAAGGAACGGCCAGCGCGCGCCCGGCAGCCGGCCAGGACCGACCAGCCGGCGCGGGGCGGACGCCGGGCCAGTACCGT
>CAYOGX010001131.1:0-2036 GCA_964403235.1 uncultured Planctomycetales bacterium
AACACCTGGCCGGCCTCGCCCCAGAACTCCACGCCGTCGACGTTCCAAGCGAACATCAGCCCGTGGTGATGCTTGTGGTCGTGCGGCGAATCCCGGAGCAGGTTGCGCCCGTCCGGCAGGCGAAGCTCGGCCACGTAGGGCTTGAACGGCTCGGCCCCGTAGCGATACCGCACCACCAGCTTGCCACCGAGTCGGACCGTCAGGTACGTCCCGTCGTCGGCGAGGCCCAATCGCCCTGGGCCGTTGTCCGCGTTGCTGGCGGCCTGGCCGAACGCCACCGTCGGCGTGCAGCCGATTCCCATCACGACGCCGACGAGCCACCGAAGAAACGCCTTGCCCTGGTCCATCATTGTGGTCCTCCGCTTGCCTGTGGCGAACAGGTCCGCCCGGCGGACCCTACCGTCTCACAGTCGTGGTCCTGTTCAATACTGCGCAGCACGTAGCGGACCCATTGGAGGCACAGGCCCCTGGCCGGCGCGGTGGGTCCGGCCTGGGCTCGGCTCCGGCTGGCCATGATCTCGCCCACGCGTTCAGGCTGCCAGTGCCCGCGCCCGACCTCGATCAACGTGCCCACCATGTTGCGAACCTGGTTGTACAAGAATCCCCGTCCGAACACGTCGAACCGGATTTCGTCATAGTGCCGATAGACCTGGATGCTCTGGACGGTGCGGACGGTGTCCTCGTGGGGCCGGCCCTTCGAGGCCATCGCCGAGAAATCCAGCCGGCCGATCATGTGGCGGGCCGCCTGCCGCATCCGCTCGATCTCCAACGGCTGCCAGAAATGATACGTGTGGCGCTGCACATGTCGTTGGACGGGCCGGCCGGAGGCGTTGTACACCCGGTAGCGATACACCTTGCCCCGAGCCGACCGGATCGCGTTGAATGTCATCGGCACCTCGACGGCGTTGATCAGACTGACGTCTTTGGGGAGATGCGAGCCGATCGCGCGGTGCAACCCGTCGATGGGGATGCCGGCCGTCGTCACGAAGTTGGCCACCTGCCCGGACGCATGAACGCCCGCGTCCGTCCTACCGCTGCCGATCACCTCCACCTGGTGTCTCAGGACTCGCCGGGCGGCCTGCTCGATCATGCCCTGGACCGTCCGGGTCTCCGGCTGGCGCTGCCAGCCATGAAAACGGGTCCCGTCGTAGGCGATCACCAGCTTGACGTTGCGTTCCATAAGGACGTGAATTCTACTTCAACAAGAGGATGAGGTTAACCAGAAGGCTGACCACCAGCAGGGCCGCGAGCACGCCGATGATGGTCCAGCTCGGCTCGATGCCGAACGCGGCCGGTCCTTGCGTCTCGATCGGCGGGGGCTGCTGGGGCCGGTCTTCCTGATCGGCCAGGCCGCGGAGCAGGTCGGCGTCGTAGCGTCGGCGCGCTTGCAGGGGCGGCTCACCCCGCGCGACCGCCTCCAGGTCCATCAGCAAATCCTTGATGCTCGTGTAGCGCTCCTCGGGCTTTTTCTGCATCATCACTTCGATGATCTCGCCGATGCCCGAGGACAGACGCGTGTTGACGTGGTCAGGCGGCGTCAGCGGTTGTTTCAGATGCTTGTGCATGACGGCCGACGGCGTCGGCCCGTCGAACGGGTATCGGCCCGTTACGATGTGGTAGAACGTCGCGCCGAGCGAATAGACATCGGCCCGGAAATCGATGTTCACCTCGCCGCGGACCTGCTCGGGGCTGATGTAGTAGGGTGTTCCGAAGGCCCGGCCGGCCTCGGCCTTGGCCGCCACCATGTCCGTCGTCTCGCGGGCCAGACCCATGTCCGCCAGCTTGGCGACACGGTCCTTCGTGATCATGATGTTCTTCGGCTTGACGTCGCGGTGCACCAGGCCTCGCTCCGCGGCGTGGTCCAGCGCGCGGGCAATCTGGCTGATGATGTCGATGGCCTCTCCCTCGCTGAACACCTTGCCCTTGGCGATCTCGTCGTACAACGTATGCCCGTCCACGAACTCCATGACGAAGTAGTGGTACCCGCCCGCCTCGCTGACGTCGATGGCCTGAACGATGTTGTTGTGGTTCAGGCG
>CAYOGX010001132.1:0-2036 GCA_964403235.1 uncultured Planctomycetales bacterium
CATCGTCTCGTGCGTGCGTGAGTTTTCCTCGGCCGCCCGCGTCATGAGGCACGTGATGAGGCCCTCCTCGCCGAGCAGCCGCTTACCGAGCCACGAAACGCCCTTCCAGGTCGCGCCGCCCACACCGAGCAGCACGACCATCACGATCACGCCGATCACCCCCAGGTTTTCCCACGGCACAAAATAGCTCATGATATCCTCACTCTCGTTACTGTCATGGGGATGTCATACGCCGAACGATTAGGCCGCCGCGGATGACGAGGAGTTCGAGCTCGAGGACGAGGACGAGCTGCTGGAGCTCGAGGAGCTGGTGGACCAGTCCTTGTCGAGGCAGACATCCAGGTACCGCAGCATGTCGACGAGCTGGTCGCGGAACGCCTGCTTGTCCTGGTTATTGAGCTGGTAGAGGGTGAACACGGTTTCCACCGATTCACCGAACGTCTTCGCGGCGGTACGGATATCCCCCCGCACATTGCCGACGGTGGTCATACGTGCCGTGTTGGTGTCAACGCGGGTTGCGTCGCTATAGGCCATCGCTTATCTCCTAGCTAGAGCTACTGGAACTGGAACTGCTGGCCTCGCCGCTGTCGGTGATGGTCTCGGCGCCACCGCCGGCCGACGGCAGCAGCTTCTCGAACCAGCGGTAGAACCAGCTCTGTATGGTGCCTCCCCAGTCGTTGCTGAGGGTGATCACGTAGCGGTCGTCGTCCTGGAGCCAGCGGTCGTCCACAAAAGCGGCCGCGTACGGGCCGTCACTGTAGAGCTCCGTGGCGCGGGCCAGGACAAAATCGTCGAGGTACAGACCCTCGCCGATCGAGAGGTCGGTTCCGAGCCGGATCCGCAGGTAGTAGATGTCCGGCAGGGTGGACGGGGTCCGGAAGAAGCCGGTCACCGCGGTGTACGCGCTGTCGGAGAGCTCGGACAGGTCGACCGTCTCCCGGTTGGCGGTCCCCTCGTCGTCGGTGACCACGTCTCCGGCGCCGTCGACCATCTCGATATAGAGCGTGCCGGTGGTGCCGGCCTCGATCAGCGCCTGGACGCTGAAGGCGTAGACGGCCTGCGGCGTGAGATTGCGGGTGTGCAGCCGCTGCTGGAGGGTCGTGAGCTCGGTGGTGCCGTCGCCGATGATCGCCAGCGCCGCCCCCTCAAACGCGTTCTCTCCCGTGGTCGTCTCGGTCACCGTGGCCCCGCCGGTGTCGAAATTCTCCGTGACCGTCAGGAGGGCCTGGTCTCCGGCCGGGATGACGCCGGTGAACGTGATGGTGTAGGTCGAGTCGGCCTTACTGACCGAGACGTCCTCGCAGCCGACGAAGGCGCCCAGCTGCGCCTCGACCTCGGCAGCGGTTGCGTCGTAATCGAGCGGATCGGTGATCTGCTCGTCGCCGTTGAGGTTTGTGAAGCTGATCGACCAGTGCCCGCTGGTGGGCGTGCCGGTGATCTCGATCGTCTGGACTTCGGTGGCGGTAAAGTCGACCGTGGTGCCGGGCGTGCCGGTCACGACCAGCCAGTGGTCCGGGACGTGATCCTGAACCGTGCAGTCGTCGAATGACTGATTCTGGAGCAGACCGGTATCCTGCACGGCCAGGTAGGTCGTGATCGCGGACCCCTTAGGCCAGTCGTAGGCCAGGCGGTTACGCTGGGCGGAGCCGCTGCTGAGCTTGAGCCGGTTGCGGGCCTGGTAGGTGCCGACGATATCCTCATCGACGATCGCCTCGCGGGTTTTGCCGTCCGGGCCAATACAGCTGACGATCAGCGTCGGTGGGCTGCCAGACGGTGACGAGACGCTGGCACTGACCACGTTGGCGTTGACTGTATCGCTGCTGGCGTCCATCTGCCGGACGAGCTCGGTGATACAGTCGTTGATCGTGGCCGGAACCTGGACCTGGTCGTCGGTCACCCGGTCGATGATCAGGCGTTTCGCGTAGTCCTTGAGCGCCGCCTGGAGGCTGGTCTGCTGCCGGTACGCGTCGGTCGCCGTCGAGAGGGACCGGACGATCGGGACGGCGTCGACCTCACCGAGGTCGGCCATCTCACCC
>CAYOGX010001133.1:0-2033 GCA_964403235.1 uncultured Planctomycetales bacterium
GGGCGCGTCCACAGGTAGGCGATACCGACGGCGGATACCAACAGCGTCGCAGGCTCGGGGACAGTCGAGACCTCGTGCGACGGGCTCTTGAGGTTGCGGACCGGCGGTTGGCCTTCGGCATCGGCGGGGGCCGGGTCCGGTTTGTTCGCGCGGTTGAGGGACGTTTCGAGCGCCGTCATGGCCGGGGACGTTTCGCACCAACTCGCAGCCGGACCGCGGTCCGTCTGGTCCAGCCGAATCGGGCCGGATACGCAGGGCGACCACGATCCAAGCAAGCACACGACCAGCCCCGTCTTGACCGTCAGGCATGCCAGGCCATTGAAGCGCATGACCATTCCCCCCGAGTTCAAGATCGCTTTCGACGTCGCGGCCATCGCCACCGGCGGCAGGGCGAACGCACACCCCCCCACGGCCCGATGGGTCATCGCCAGCGGAAGACCCCCCGCTCGAGAAGCCTGCGTTGCTGCGCGAGCAGTGCCCCTCGATGGACTATCGGCCCCGAGCACCCCCCGTAAGTCGCGGGTTGCGTAGGTGATATACGATTCGATTCGAGTGGAGGCAAGGAAATCAGGGGGCAGTTTCGTGTCGATCACCCGCTACTGCCAGGTCGTCTCAACGGTCAGGGTCTGGCCTTTCTGGGGCGTGACGTCGGGAAGGGCGATTGTCACCGCGCCGCCGACGACGTTGGCCTTCGTAAGGATGGTCTTGCCGGCCAGCTTGACCGTGGCCTTGGCCGATGTCGCCTTGGCCGGCAGGCCCAGCGACGACTGGCTCAGCGGCAGCCGGCCATATCGGACGTGCAGCTCGTTGCGTTGCGTCTGGCCGCGACGCTCCTGGCTGAAGTTGCCCCACCCCTCGGCGGCCGTGAAGAACGACGCTGACAACCCACAACCATCTGAGAAACAAAGGCTTACCGATGACGGCGAATCGTGCTGGTGGACCCACTGGCGTAAGAGGCTGCAAGACTCTCCCGAACTGGCAGACGTGGTGAGGGAATGGCCGGAGCTGCCCGAGGCGATCCGGGCGGGGATCGTGGCGATGGTCAAGGCGGTGGCCGAATGATGCGCGCGCGTGCGATCCTCAGAGGGGCGACTGTGGTGTTCATCGTGGCGCCGCTGGCAGTATACGACCGCGAACGTAGTCAACTCGCTGGGTTGGGTGAAGGCCTCGGCCAAACCAGCCCGCGGGCCGATGAGCGGCAATGTCCTCGCGACGCCGGTCATCCCAACGCTACAAACGCGGCCTCCTGGCGGTCGGAGCCTCTCTGATCTTTGTGTCCTTTTGTTGGGCGGCGCCAACGCCCGTTAGGCCATCCGGTTACGTCCTTGGCCGGTCGTCGGTGTCAGAACGACCCGTGATATTGGCACGGCCCAGGAGGGTTTCTGTATTTTTGGCGTTGCCGGAGCGCGGTCGGCGCCGTATGATGTTATCGGACGGAACCGGAATCCCCCGGAGACAAGATGATCTCGCGCATCTGAGGAGGACACGCCCCGTGTCCCTCCGAGCGAGCCGACGTCGTCAGGTCGCACTTCTGATCCGCATTGGATTGCCCCGTTTCGAGCCGAACTACGACGCGGCCGGGAACCTGGTGGACGACCATCGGGCGTACTCGTACACGTACGACCATGACAACCGGATGACCAACGTGAAGAAATCGGGCGCGGTGGACGTGGCCTACGAGTACGACGCGTTGGGTCGGCGGATCAAGATGGTGGACGCGTCGAATTCGCCTTACAACGTGGTGCGGTACTACCTCCACTCCGGTCAGAACGTGGTGGCCGAGTATAATGTGGCGGCCACGCGGCTGCGCTACTACGTCCACGGGCCGACGTACATCGACGAGCGGGTGGTGATGCACGATGAGGCAAACAACCCCCCTTCGTCCCCCCTTGCCAAGGGGGGACACAGGGGGGTCCTGACCAAGGACCTGTACACGGTGGCGGGCCTGGCGGACGAGCGGGGCTGGCTGGTCGAGAGCTACGACTACGACGCCTACGGCCAGCCGGTGATGAGCGCGTGCGCGGTCCTGCCGT
>CAYOGX010001134.1:0-2029 GCA_964403235.1 uncultured Planctomycetales bacterium
GGCACGGCTGGCAGACGGCGAGGGACACGTGCCCGTGACGGAAACGCATCCCCTCCGCCGCCAGCCGGTCAAGGTTCGGCGTGATCCCCGGGATCTTGCACCCGGTGGTCCCTAACGAATCGTGGTTCATATCGTCGGCCGTGATGAACAGGATGTTCGGGCGCTTCGGCCTGGACGTAGCGCCGGCCGCCATGCGCGGGGCCATCGCCGTTGCAGCGCCCCCAGATACGACGCCCAGGAACTCGCGTCGATTCATCGCGTCGTCTCCTTTATCCATCCATCCGAATCGATGAGGCCCTCGCTCCCCAAACAACCGGGGCTCGCGCCTCGACTCTCCTGACTCGATCAGTAGCCGCCGTATGCCGCGACCCGATCCATGATCCACCGGTATCTGTCGAACGAGACCTCCGGCGGCACGGAATGGTCCGAGTGATACATGTACCCGCCGCCCTGTTTGGCGAGCGTGATCTTGTCGCGGATCTCCGCCTCGCATTCGGCCGCCGGTCCGCTCATCTTGGTGACGTCGATATTGCCCCAAAAAGTGAGTTGGTCGCCATATCGCGGCTTGAGCTGGCGGACGTCCATGCCCGCGCGGGCCTGGAGCGGTTGGAGCACCTCAAGCCCACACTCCATGAAATCCTCGATCAGGGCCTCGCAGTTCCCGCAGCAGTGGAGCCAGTACGAGATGTCGTTCTCGCGGAGAACCTGCCCCAATCGTTGGAAGCTCGGCTTGAAGATCGCTCGCCACATCTCGCCAGAAAACAACAGCCCCCGCGTGCAACCCAGATCCTCGATGAGGAACAGCGCGTCTGGTGTCATGTCCAGGTCGATGCAGTGCCCGAGGCAGGCGAGCACGAGTTCGCTCTGCGTGGTGACCATCTCGCGGACCCAGTCGGGGTCGGTCGCCAGGTCCATCAGCAGCTCGGTGTACCCCCGGTGCCGCCAGGTGCCCTCCCACGGACCGTAGACGGCGAAGGCGACGTACTTGCCCGTCTCGCGCAGGGCGTCGTACTGCCGCTTGGCCTCGGCCCAGGTTGGATAGTCGTCCATGTGGCCGAAGTAGGACTTGAGGTCCACCCGCGACGCGTCCTTCGGCTCGAACTCAAACCCCTCTTTTAGGGCGCGCCAGGCCTCCTTGTCCTTGGTGACGTGGTCGATCCACTCCAGCGCGCGGGACTTTCCGATGGTTTTTCGGACGGTGTATCCGGCTCGATCCTTGTAGACGACGAAGGCGCCGTCGGACGTGAGCACCTGCTGCTCCTGCCGCATGGACGCGTCGACGTGCATCATCCGGATGTCCCAATCGAAGTAGTCGTCGGTGGGGATGTCGGCGGGCATCCCTTGGGCTTGCCATTCGGTGAGGGTGTCTTCCCAGAAGCTGTCGTAGCGGGGGATGCGATCCAGTGGTTTCCGCTGGATGGCGTTTCGGACGCGTGTTTTGCCGTCCATGCGCGGGATCTCCAGGCGACGGTCCGGTGCGAAGGGCCGATAAGGTCGCGAGTATAGGCCCGAGCGCCTTCGTATTTCAACGAACGATCTTGGGATGCCGATGTGTTTGCTGGAGGGGCTTGTCTTGGCCCCTCTTGACCGACTAGAGTAGGGACATGACCGAACAGCGCCAGCCCGATCAATCCGCCGAGGCGTTCGTCGAACAGGCCCAGCAGGCCCGCCCGTCGTTGCTGCGCGAGTTTGCCGATTTCCTGATGCACAACAAGAAGTGGTGGCTCCTGCCGATCCTCATCGTGTTTGTACTACTCGGGGTGCTGGTCTTCATCGGCGGCAGCGGCGGCGGGGTCTTCGTGTACACCTTGTTCTGAGCAACGGCCGCGGTTCCACGCGATCTGTATCCCAGCGCACGTCTCGGACAGGGGTGATGCAATCGCATTGCCAGGCGCGATGCGGCCGCCCAGCGATATCTGATGTCCAAACCGAGCCGCGACCGTCAGGGAGCGGGACCAGGTCAACCGCTCCCTGACGGTCGCGTCTCCCATGAAGCAAGCCTTGTCAAGGTCATAAGTCAATCACTTCG
>CAYOGX010001135.1:0-2029 GCA_964403235.1 uncultured Planctomycetales bacterium
CCCAGATTGTAGTGCTTCGTGAAGACGATCTGGGTGCACGTTTCGATCAAGGGTTGCAGGCGGGTTGCGCGGCGGCGCTCGCAGGCCTTGACGTACAAATCCAGCCAACGGCGGTCGCCCGCGGCCACGTTGTCCCGGCGCAACCTGCTGAACTCGGCGCGCAGCCGTTTGGCATCCGAACCCGATGCATCCAGCACGCGCCGGATCGCCGTCACCACGGACTCGGCGCGGTCATCATCCGCCGGGCGGTCGTCCGACAGACGCACGTGGTCCTGGTGGGCCCAATCCCATAGCACGGGGGAGTCGTTTTCGGTGCTCGTCCGCGATTCGCCGCCCGACGCCGCAGACGGACCCACAACCACCAGGATAGCCAGGTACCACGAGAGGGGCGCGTGCCGGAATCGCAAGTGTGTGCCTCCGTCCCCATCATGGCGGCCAAGTGTGCCCGGCATGCCGGCAGTATATCACCAGGCAGGCCGGTTCCCCACTTTGCCGGGCGAACGGCGTGACACGCGCCCCCCGTGCGCCCAAGCGCGGAGGCGGTCATACCTCGGCGCGCCTGGCGACCGCGTCCGCGACGTCGGCGACGGACCCATCGGGCGCCACGTCGATCCGACGAGCGTCGCGGAAACTCCGGAACCAGGTCCGCTGCGACTTGGCAAAACGGCGCGTGTGGATCTTGATCAGCTCGACGGTCTTGTCCAGATCCGGCCCGCCGGTGAGATGGTCCATCATCTCGGCATAGCCCAGGGCTTGACGGGCCTGTTCGGACAACGGTTCGGGCTCGGCCAACAGCCCGCGGACCTCCTCGACGAAGCCCGCATCGACCATCTGCTTGACGCGAGCGTTGATCCGGTGGCTCAGATCGTCGCGTGGTCGGTCGAGGATGACCATGCGGCAGTCGTATCGCGTTCGCCCCATGTCCCACTGGCGTTGCAGGTCGCTGATGGGCGTTCCCGTCAGGTGGTGGACTTCGAGGGCGCGCTCGATGCGTCGCGCGTCGTTGGGATGGATACGCCGTGCGGCCTCGAGATCGACGTCGGCCAATTCCGCGTGGAGGACGGCGAGTCCCTCCTGCGCGACGCGACGACGGAACGCCTTGCGGAACGCCGGATCGGCGGGAGGACCCTCGAACAGGCCTTCGGTCAGGGCCTTGATGTACAGGGCAGTGCCCCCCACGGCCCAGACGCGCTTGCCCCGGGCGACGACGTCGGCGATGGCGGCGTCCGCGAGCTCGATGAAACGCCCGACGCTGAACGGCTCGAACGGCTCAACCACGTCGATCAGATGATGCCGGACACGACGCCGCTCCTCGGGGCCCGGCTTGGCCGTGCCGATGTCCATCCGACGATAGACCTGCATCGAGTCGACCGAGATGATCTCCGCACCCTGGTGTTCGGCCAGCTGCAGAGCGACCTCCGTCTTTCCGACGGCGGTGCAGCCGACGAGCAGGTTCAGTCGGACCGACATGGCGCCCTCGCGCATTGACCCGCGGATGACGGCGACTTACGATGCCCACGCCAAGTCGCCGCCGTCTGCGGTACGCCCATTGGGAGATGCTACCATGAACAGGTCGATTCCAGCACGGGGGTTGTTGGTCGTCGCGCTCCTTCTCGGCGCGGTCGGCTGCTTCCGAGCACCGGACATCAGCGTCGACGCCAGCGGCTGGGGCCGCAAGGAACGCGCCGACACAACGCGCATCCCCCCGACCCGCGACCACACCGAGGCCAAGGCCGAGCTCCGAAAGGCCTACCGCGAGATCGAGCGCCTCCGCAGAGACAACGAAAAGCTCAAACGCAGGTATGAGGAACTCAAGAAGAAGCACGACGACTGACGCGCGGCGCGTCGACCATTAGGACGTCATTGGAGACGGCGGGATGGACCTGGCGTGTCACCCGGAGTTTGATCGGGCCATCGAACGGATAGTGGCGTGGTTCGAGTGCGAGATCGTGGATCGGCCCGTCGTACAGGTCACGGCGCCCAAGCCGCTGGCCGTCCAGTGGTACCGCGGGATACTCCAGTTGGTGCA
>CAYOGX010001136.1:0-2028 GCA_964403235.1 uncultured Planctomycetales bacterium
GTCCATGTTCAAGCCGGCGAGGCGTGTGTAGCTGTCGAAGTAGTTGAGGAACAGCAGGAACGGCTGGTCTGCGACCTTCTCAGTCCACGACAACGCCCGCTGGTTGATCTGTTCGGCCGGGCGGCCGTTCGTGTTGGTGATCCCGTCATCGTCGTAGTAGTCGAACCCCTGCCCCAGGCCGAACGGCTTCTTGAGCCAGGGACCGCCGATCACCGCGCCCGTGGCGTAGCCGTAACGTCTAAGCACCGACGGCAGCGTCTCGATTCGCTCCGTCAGAGCGTTGGCGCGGTATTCCCAGAAGTCCCCGGGCACTGCGTCGCTCAGCCGCTGTTGACCGTTCGGGTCGCGCCTCGCCCCGTGGCTGGTGGGGAACCGACCTGTCAGGAGCGAGGCGTGCGACGGGAGCGTCCAGCTCGATGTGGAGATACAGCGGTCGTAGACCATGGCGTCGGCGGCCAGTTCGTCGAGCCGGGGGGTAGTCTTTCGATGGTAGCCGTAGCAACTGAGATGGTCGGCCCGGGTCGTGTCAAGGGTGACCAACAGGATATTGGGCAGGTCGCTCTGTCGCGCCCGAACGCGCCGCCGCGTCCAGCCAAGCCAGGCGCCGACGACGAGTAGCACGACCAGCGCGAGCGCTCCGCCCCAGATCCGGCGCCCTTTCATACGCACCAATGACCCCGCCCCCCCAAGACCGACCCACCCGAGCTCGGCACATCGTGCCACATTGCGGCACGCGACCTGACTTGAAACGTATCGTATTCGGGACGGGCTCACCCTGTCAAGCTGATCGATCCGTCGAATGTTGCCGTCCCGTGCGTGACAGATTCGGCGGCCTACTAGAGGGATGCCGCTGCGTGGCGAGCCAGCTAGATGTTTTGCGGGGTCGTCTCGGGATCGACCGCGACCCCCGCGGGCACCGCGCCTCGCCCTTCGACGGTTACGGGGAACTTGCCACGGTAGTCCGGCTGACCGGGGATCTGCGTGATCACCTCGAACCGCCAAGCGTAGCGCGGGTACCCAGCGTAGGACGGCGGTGACGTCGGCGCGCCGTCATCCGGGATACGAAACGCGTGCTCGACGCCCAGCGGCTCGCCGGCGGTGACCGGCCGATCCTTCATGACCGGCACGCCATCTTCGTAGCACTTGTGCGACGAGACCGTGGTCTTCGAGCCCGATCGGGTCTTGCGCGTCTCTTCGCACACCAACGCGACCGACATCTCGTCGATCTGCAAGGCCGTGAAGATTCCCTGCTCGACGCGGATGGTGATCTCGTCGCCCAGCGCGAGTTGCTGCGTGTCGATGAGCAACCGGGCGTCGCTCAGGATGCGGCCCAGACGGAAGTAGTACAGGAAGATCCCCACCGGGACCAACCCGATCGTCTCGTAGACCACGGTGGTGATCGTGGCGAACAGGCCGTAGGGCGGCTCGGCCACTCGGAAGAAATGACCCCAGGCCAAAACACCCGCGATGTGCCAGCCCAGCGACACGATCAGGGCGCCCGACCGGCGGCTTGCAAGGCGCGTCGTCGGCCGGAGCTGGTACCAACCCCCCGAGACCGGCCACACCCCCGAACGCCCCCTCCGCCCCATGCCTGTGCCCACGCCCACACCGATGGCGATGGCCCAAAACGGCATGGGGCACAGCAGAAACACATAAGGAAAAAAGCTGTACTGCTTGACCAGGAAGGCCTCGGACGGATCGGCGGGGTTGTAATAGGCCTCGGTCTCCTGGCCCGCCGGGTACTGTTCGACGATCCCATGGGCCCAACTGTGCATGCCGCTTTCCTCGATGGGCGTGACCGCGTCACACGTATGGGTCCGACCGTCCACCTGATAACGGTATTTCACGACCGGCTTGTAAGATGTGCTTGTTCTGCCGCGGCTGTCACGTGTTCGGATGGTTTTGACATCCGCGGACAGGACGGTCGCCGGCACCGGCTGGTACGTCGTGATCTTGTGGTGCTGGCTCCAGGCCATGTAGCCCCCGAAGCCAAGGAAGACCAGCGGCACGATCGTGAACAGGCCGATG
>CAYOGX010001137.1:0-2028 GCA_964403235.1 uncultured Planctomycetales bacterium
GGAATCGTCTGGAACGGCCGGGAGCGGACAGGGGACGGTGAGCGCGTCCCTCAAGCGCCTCGAGGATGTCGTCGACAAACAGCAGGCCAGGATCGAGGCCCTTAGACACCAGATCGAGCTGAGACAGACCGCCTCGCCCGACGCCGCCCGGGTCGAAGGGATCAAACGGGTCGTCCGTGAGCTGATAAGTGACGCCCAGTTCCGCGAGATCCTCTACCCCCGCCACGCGCACGTCGGCTACGATGAGGGCCTCTACATCAAGAGCAGTGATGAGGCGTTCCTGCTCAACATCACGGGCATGATGCAGGTCCGCTGGACGGGCCTGAACCGTCAGACCGACAATCGCCGCCTGCCGGGCCGCAACAGGCAGGACGACATCAACGGGTTCGAGATCCAGTGGCTGGTCCTGAGCTTCGACGGGCACATTCACGACCCCAGGCTGACCTACCTGATCCAGGTCATCGGTGACACCGACCAGGGCAATAGCTGGGAAACCTACTACGCCAGCATGAGCTATGAGTTCGCCGAGGAGCTCGTCGTCAGCGCGGGCATCCTCGATCTGCCCCAGGGCTTCAACAACTTGGTGGCCGACAATAGGCAGCTATTCGTTGACCGGGCCCTGGCTGAGGAGGTGTTCAACGTGGGGTTCACACCCGGGGTAACGGTCGGTGGTTTGCTGTTCGGCAGGTTAGAGTACGCGGCCGGTGCATTCAACCGGTCCGCCCAGGCCTGCGAGAGGCTCTACTGCGAGCAACTCGATACCAACTTCGCGTACGCCGGCTCGTTGGTCTATCACGTCCTGGGGGACGGGGTCGGGGATGACGAGACGGACCTGGTCTACAGCAAGGATCCTCGCTGGGACGTGGGGACGAGCTTCGCCTACAACGACAACAACAGCGATAGGGGGGTGTCGAGCTTGTATGCGATTCCCGACCGCATCCGCCGCGGGCAAGGCATCGGGGGCTACGGCCAGGCCGACCTGGCGGGTACGGATCTGTTGCAGTTCGGCGCACATACCGCCTTCAGGTACCGCGGGTTCAGCTTTACGACGGAGTGGTATCTCCGCACGATCGACGGGGATGACGAGCGCAGCGACTGGGAACGTCTGACCGGGAGGTCGGACTCGATGCACTTCCAGGGCGGGTACGTGGAGGCGGGTTACTTCATCGTGCCCAAGGAGGTGGAGGTCGCCGCACGGTTGGGGGGTGTCTGGGACGTCAGCGGCGACAACACGTGGGAGTACACGTTCGGCGTGAATTACTACCCTTACCAGAGCCACGACCTGAAGATCCAGGCCGACTACACGCGGATCGAAGAGGCCCCCATAACCACTGAATACGGGAACTGGTTCCAGAACGACGACATCGACATGTTCCGCGTGTCGTTGCAGGCAGCGTTCTGAAGGGTCTGCGGCGACAGCGACCCGGGCTTCCGCTGGTTCTTGTTCAGCCCGTCGGCCGGCCCGATGCCTTACGGGCGGGTGACGACGGGCAGGACGATGCGCGAGGGGTGCGCGGCGCTCCGATGCAGTTTGATCGTCGGCGGCGGGCCGGGCGGGTTCGCGAAATGGTCGACGTCCGCGCCGGCGATCGCCACGCGAATCCGGTGTCCGGCCTTGAACAGATGCGAGACCGGCAGGATGTCGAACGTCAGCTCGGCGACCTGACCGGGCACGAGCTGCATCGCGTCCGCCCGACGGAACGTCCGGTAGGGCACGACGTGCTTGTAGGGCGGCGGGTCCTTACTGAGCTTGCGATGGATCGCGCGGAGCATGCCCTCGGTGACGTAGTGGACCTTGCCGGCTTCGTCGACGTCCTCCAAGTAGCAGAAGAAGTTCCCGTCCCGGGCCGGTGAGGTGACGTACAGCGTCACGATCGGGTGACCGGTGACCTCGGTGTCCCGGCTCAGCGGTGCGGTGGTGTAGCACCGCAGCTTGGCGTCCTGCGCCTCGCGGTCGGGATAGGCCACCGGCCCGCCGATGAGCAGGCAGTTCCAACGTGCCGCGCCGCCCGTGCCGTGCGTGTAGTC
>CAYOGX010001138.1:0-2027 GCA_964403235.1 uncultured Planctomycetales bacterium
GATGACGACCTTGACCTTCTTGGCCTCGACCCGCTGCTTGGCCGCGGCGATCGCGTCGCGGATCGTGCCGACACGGTCGATCAGGCCATGCTCGAGCGCTTCTGTGGCGGCGTAGACGCGGCCGTCGGCCAGTTTGCGGATCTCCTCGGCCGTCAGGTCCGTACGATTGGCCTGCACGACCTCCAGGAACCGCTCGTAGAACCCGTCGATCAACCCCTGGAAGATCTCACGGTCCTCGTCGGTCATGTCGCGAAACGGCGAGCCGGCGTCCTTGCGCGGGCCGGACTTGAAGATGTTCGGCTTGATGTAGAGCTTCTCCAGGGCCTTGCTCACGTTGATCGTCATCATGATCACGCCGATGCTGCCGGTCACGCTCGTCGGGTGGGCCACGATCTCATCACAGGCGCACGCGACGTAGTATCCCCCGCTGGTGGCCAGATCGAGCATCATCGCCACCACCGGCCGGCCGGTTCGCTTGCGAAAGGCCAGGATCTCCTCGTACATCAAGTGGCTGGCCGTCACGCCGCCCCCAGGCGAGTTGATCCTCAGCACGACGGCCTTGACGCGGTCGTCGCCCGCCGCCCGGTTCAGCTTCTCGGTCAATAACGAGACCGGGTTCTCGCCTTCGGTGAACAGGCCGTTCTTCTCGGTGTTCACGAGCATGCCGGTCAGATCGACCACGGCGATCTTGTCAACGACGAACAGCCCGGGCTCGCGTATGATGACCGTCTCGTCCAGCGTCTTGTCGGCCGGGATCGGGACGATCTTGTACCCGCCCGACGGTCCGCACCCCGCCGCCACGACAGGGACGAGCCATGCGAGGCCTGTGACCATTCGACCCGGGGGGTGTGTTCGTAGAGACACGAGTCGTTCTCCTGTCAAGATCGGCGCTGGGGCGAATAGGTCAGTTTACTTGCCCCGCGCCGTGGTTGGAAGGGCGCGTCGGCAATCACCACGCCCCCTTGAATCACAACCCGGCCCGCATACCATGCGGATAGACTGTTGTTGGAGATGGGCGACGGAGGCAGAGCGATGGCGGAACCGGTGTACTTCATTGCCGCGAGATTTGACGACCCACCGGAGGTGTGGTCGACGAAGATCCGGACACTGTTCGATCAGGCCGGCCTGGGCACGGTCATCACCAAAAACGACTTGGTCGCGATCAAGATGCACTTCGGCGAACAGGGAAACACGGCCCACCTGCAGGCACGACACATCAAGCCGCTGGTGGAATCCGTGCAGGCCGCCCAGGGCAAGCCCTTCCTGACCGACACGTCGACCCTGTACGCCGGCCGACGCAGCAACGCCGTCGATCATCAAATGCTGGCCCACGAGCACGGGTTCACGATTGAGGCCACCGGCGCCCCCATTGTGATGGCTGACGGGTTGTTCGGCTCGGCCGAAATCGAGGTGCCCGTCAATGGGAAAGACGGCCGGCAGGTGGCCTTGGCGGCCGACATCGTCCGGGCCCAGACCTGCCTGGTGGCCACGCACGTGACCGGGCACTGTCAGGTCGGTCTGGGCGGGATTATCAAGAACGTGGCCATGGGCACCGCCAGCCGCAAGGGAAAGCTCCACCAACACAGCCAGGCCAAACCGCACATTGACCCCGAAGCCTGTGCCGCCTGCGCCCAATGCGTCGAATGGTGCCCCGCCAACGCCATCCAAGAAAACGACGACGCCTCGGCGATGGTCATCGACGACGATCGGTGCATCGGTTGCGGCGAATGCCTCACGGTCT
This sequence comes from uncultured Planctomycetales bacterium, assembly GCA_964403235.1. Classification (GTDB taxonomy): domain Bacteria; phylum Planctomycetota; class Phycisphaerae; order UBA1845; family JAFGLZ01; genus JAFGLZ01. The sequence continues at coordinate 1,742 of CAYOGX010001138.1, forward strand.
GCCGGAACAACGCCGTCAAGTTCGATTGGAAGGTCGGCTCGGTCGAGATGCAAAAGAAGATGGCTGAGCAGGTAGCCGGGCTGCACCATCAAAAACGCGGCAAGATGGCTTACGTCAGCTACCTGGTGACCATCGCCAAGGACTGTGACTGCATCGGCAAGGCATCCGTCATCGAGATCGATGACATCGGGGTGCTGGCAGGGTTCGCACCGCTGGCCGTGGAACGGGCCACGCTCGATCTGATCCAACAGCGCAGCGGCAAGGGACTGTGTGAGCGCTACTGGTC
>CAYOGX010001139.1:0-2021 GCA_964403235.1 uncultured Planctomycetales bacterium
TGAACGAGATCGAATGGACCGTGATCACCTCGCGCTTTGCCCTCAACTCGCACGGCGATGAGAAGCCCGTGCCCAAGACCCTGGAGGAGGTAGGCGAGATCATCGGCGTGACCAAGGAGCGGGTGCGGCAGATCCAGAACAAGGCGCTGCGCAAGCTGCGCGTCGCCATGGAAGAGAGCATCGTGGCGGCGTAGACTTGCCGCGGTGCGGCCGGGAAACCAACAAGCGGCGGGATCCGACGAACGGACCCCGCCGTTTTTCTGCGCCCCGGGTGGAACCGTGGCTGTATAACGGCGCCTTGGGCGGCCTCGACCTCGCCGGGCGCGGCGGGGCCAAACGCGGGTCGCCAACCCGGCAGCGCGTCAGGGACGCGGTCTACTTCGGGATGGCGAAGATGCGTTGGGCCAGGAGCTAGCCTTCCGAGATGATCGTGCCGATCGGCTCCCGGCCGATGACGACCTGCCGCATGTTGCCCGGCTTCTTCAGGTTAAACACGACGATGGGGATGCGGTTGCGCTGGCACATGTCGACCGCGCTGACGTCCATGACCTTCAGGCGCTGGTCGATGACGTCGTTGTAGCTCAGACTGTCGTAGAACGTCGCGTCGGGGTTGTTCACCGGATCGTCGGAGTAGACGCCGTCGACCTTAGTCGCCTTGAGCAGGACGTCGGCCCCGAGTTCCACCGCGCGGAGCGCGGCGCAAGAGTCGGTGGTGACGAAGGGGTTTCCGGTACCGCTGGCGAGGATGACGACGCGGCCCTTCTCCAGGTGCCGGATGCTGCGCCGACGGATGAATTTCTCGCAGACGCGGTCGACCTGGATGGCCGATTGCACCCGTGTCTGAAGCCCCAAGCTCTCGAGCGTGTCCTGCAACGCCAGCGCGTTGAGCACGGTGGCCAGCATGCCCATGTAGTGCCCCGTCACCTCCTGCACCTTCGCCCTGGCCGAGATCGTGCTGCCACGCACGAAGTTCCCCCCGCCCACCACGACTGCGAGCTGGACGTCAAGCCGGGTGACGTTGGCGATCTCCTCGGCGATCCGGCGGAGCTCCCCGCCGTCCAGACCTTGTCCTCCCGACTTGCAGAACCCCTCGCCGCTGATCTTGAGCATCACACGCTGGTACTTCGGTTTGTTCGGTGGCATGGCATGCCCTCTTGGCCGACCTGGCGCGCGCTGCTGACCGGGGCACCCTCCCGGCACGTCGATCGACCGCTGCCGTGATCACCGGACGGTGCGGCCGAACGGATGGACTATATTCGGCGGATCGGGCGCTTGAATCAAGACGGATCAGGCGCCGCCGACCTCCATAAAGGTCATCCCGGTAACGGCGTTCACGCCGGCGGCCTGGAGGACCTTGGCCACCGAGGTCTTGGGCACCTTGACGTGCTCCTGCGCCATCAGGGCCTTGTCCTTGCAAAAGGCCGCCACCTTGCCCTGGACGATCTTGTCAATGATCTTGTCCGGCTTGCCCTCGGATCGGGCGACCTCCTCGGCCAGCGTGCGGACCTTCTCGACCTGGTCGGCGGGTATCTGTTCCCGGGTGATGCCCAGTGGCTTGGCAAAGGCGATGTGCATGCACAGGTCCTTGCTGACCTGCGGGTCGGTCGGGACCACGTCCAACCCCACCAAGACGGCGATGCTGCCGTCGAAGTGGACATAACTGGCGATGTTCTGGCCCGTGAAGCGCCGGCAGCGGACCAGCTTCATGTTCTCCTTGATCCGGGCATAAGTCGCCTCGACCAGTTCCTGGTTGGTCTTGCCGGGCTCGGCGACGGACTCGGCGGCCAGGATGCGCTCGGGCGAGGGCTCGTCTTCGGTGTCGACGGCCACCTGCCGCGCGAGCCTGTCGCTCAGCTCGGCGAACATCTCGTTCTTGGCCACCGGCGGGGTTTCGCACCGAAGCTCTACCAGCCCGCCGCACTGCCCGTCGTCGCTGACGTAGACGCCGATCCGGCCCTCGGCCGTCTCACGGTGCGCTTTGGTCTCGAGCTTGCCCTTGCTCTTTTTCGCTAGCAGCTCGA
>CAYOGX010001140.1:0-2020 GCA_964403235.1 uncultured Planctomycetales bacterium
ACGGAAGGACATCGACACCGACGATCCCGTCACCCGGCGTCTTGCCGACTTGACATGGGACGAGATCCTCGAACCGACCGAGTGGTCCAACACCGGCAAGACCGACTACTGCGGTTGCGACATCTGGACGGCACCTGGCCTGCACGACAGCCCCAAGTCGGCCACGACCCACGAGGCCGGTTGCACCAAGTGGGTGGACTCACCGGACCCTCCGCTACACATCTGGACAGACCACGACATCGAACCCCTCACCAAGATAGTGGCCGAACATGGAAGCTCCGTGACCCGGCTGCGGGCTTACGCGGCGATCCACTGTGACAACAAGACAGGCGAAGCCATGGAAGCGCTGGGATTGATCAAGCCGGCGGGAGTGCCGATGGAGTCGTCGTCGGGGAAGTCGGCGAACCTGCCCGAGGAGTTCTGGAAGGCACACCCGGTTCTGGAACACATTCGGGACGCAGCCCATGGCGGAGTCAACTCGGCCGATGCGGTCCTCGGTGCCGCGCTGGCCCGCATCTCGGCGTATCTGGACCCGTCGGTGAAGGTCGACACCGGGATCAAGAGCCCGATGCCTGTGAACATGTTCGTCGGCCTCGTCGGTTCGGCGGGCACCGGCAAGTCCTCGGCCTATGCGGCTGCTGACAATCTTCTTGAGTTCGGGCTGCCCGACCCCATGGCTGACGTGCTGGCGGCGCAGGAGATTCCCCGCGAACTGCCGGTCGGGACAGGACAGGGCGTGGCCGAGGCGTTTATGGGCATGGTGGTGGATCTGGACGCTGAGAAACCCATCAAAGAGCGCAAACAGGTTCATCACAAGCTGCTGCTGCATAGCGACGAAGGAGCCGGCCTGGTGGCCGGGATCATCGACAACAAGCGCGGTTCCGATATCGGCCCCACCCTCCGTGCGGGATGGTCGGGTGCGATGCTCGGGCAGGCCAACGCCTCCAGTGACCGCAAACGGGAAGTGCTGGCTGGTTCCTACACCCTCGGGCTGTGCGTCAACTTCCAGCTGGAGGCCCTGGCTGCGATGTCCACGCCCGAACAGATGGAGTACGGCACGCCGCAGCGGTTCGTGTACTTCTCAGCCACCGACCCGTCGGTCCCCGATGTTGCGCCAACTGATCCCGGACAGCTCACGCTCAAGCTGCCGACGAATGAGCTGCGCTACTGCGACGAGTTACAGACCCAGGTGCGCCGGGATGCTGTGCAGCGAGCCCGCGGCCAGGCAGTCGACACCGACAACCCGATGGAGGTCCACCGCCCCGCCATGCGAGCACGGCTGGCGGCTCTACTGGTCATCATGTGCGATCAGGAGCGCACTGTGATCAACACCGAGGATGTGGCCCTTGCCGACATGATCCTCGACAACTCCGCACGCATCCACGAAACGGCGATGGAATGGCGGCGTGAGAGGGAAGCTGCGGAGAGCGAGCGGCAGGCAACAAGGCGCGTCCGCGAGAAGGTGGTCGAGGCGGTGGCGGTCGACAACAGGGACGCCACGATGGGGCGGATGGAAGAACGCATTCTGGGATTGCTCCCGGCCTCGGGCGGCACGGTTGCGTGGACGGGACGAGACGGGCTGCGCAAGACAAAGTTCCGGCATGAATACCGCGCACTCGCCGACGCGGCTCTGGCCCGCCTGGACGGCACAAAACTCACATTCGACGGCGACACGATCACCGTGTTGTAGACCAAGCCACTCGCGCAGCCTTCTCACCCGGGTCCCCCCGACCGGAAAATCGGGGGGACCCGGGGGACCGGGGGACCCGGCTACTGGCTCAAAATCGAGAAATTGAAAATGCAGCCTTTAGTAGGTCAACTCTCTGACCGGTAAATATAGATATAGATTGTTGGATCGTATGACGCGCGAGAGAGGGGGTCGGGGGGACCCGGTCCCCCGGGTCCCCCCGACCTCTTGGGGGGACCTTCTCGGGCAGACCTCAGGGGGCGGGCAGAGGCTGCGGAACCGTCAAACGTGCCGCCGCCGGAGAAAACCGTCAACCATCCGATTACCGGTCGC
>CAYOGX010001141.1:0-2019 GCA_964403235.1 uncultured Planctomycetales bacterium
TCGCAACAGCGACGATTTCGTCTTCGATACGCAGTTCCTCGTGCAATCGGTGAAGTTCGGATTCAAGATCGGCGACGTGCCCGTGCCGGTTCGCTACATGGACGAGGCCAGCAGCATCAGCTTCCGCCGAAGCGTCACCTACGGCCTGAGCACCCTGGGCGTCGTCGCGCGATACTGGTTCCACCAGTTGGGCATAAAGAAGTCGCCCCTGTTCATGCCGAAGTAGACACGCGCACAAGCTGACATGTCCACAAGTCGACAAGTCAACAAGTCAATATAGGGGGTGATCGCCGCGCCTCAGCTTCGATTGGGCGACAGGGGTCGAGATGCCGCCCTTACTTTGACGTCTCGATCGTTCGGGCCAGTTCTGCGCGGGCGGCTAGAAGCTTGGCCGGGTCCTTCTCCCAATCGCGCCAGGTTCGGCCGATCCGCTTTGCGAACGTGATGGCCTTGTCGCGGCCGGCCTTGTTGGCCAGCAGGTGCAGGTACTCGTAGTCTTCCATGCCCTCGCGGATCTGCTTGAGTCGCATCGACAGAACCGGCCCGGCGAATCCGGCGTCGCGGCTCGGGTAGAACAGCATCCCCTCGCCGTTGTAGGCCAGCCGGAAACTCGGCTGGTCTAGCCACGGGTCCTTGACGTGACCCCAGTACACCGACGTCCAGTACAACAGCCCCGTCATCTGATAGCGGTAGTTGAGCCACGCCCACACGCGGTAGTTGAGCGGCGGGAAATCCATCTGCCAGAACAGCGGATCCTTGCCTCGCTGACACAGCGCGGTGTAGCTCCACAGCTCATCGCCCGCCGCCAGACGCTTCAGCGCGGTCGGCTCGTCGTGCAGCGGCCACAGCGGCACCCAGATGTCGACCGCGTCGTCCAGGTTGCCCCAGTCGGGGCGGCTCGGTTTGGTCTGTTCGGTGCAGAGGACGCGGATCTTGGGGGCGGCCTCGTGTACGACGGCGGCGCGGCGGCGGACGGTCTCGTACGCCTCCTTATCGTTCGGCTCGTCCAGGATGTAGACGTATGCGCATCCCAACCAGCCGTGCTTGGCCAGATACGCCTGCATGGCCGACAGGTAGCGCTTGGTCGCCTCGCGGTTCTTACCAGCCGGGTCGCCCGTGCAGCCGAACGGCACCTGGATCGCGTTGACGCGATGACGCTTCATGAACGCTGCCAGCTTGTCGTGCGTGGCCGACGGGTCGATTGAGCCGTTCGCGTTGGCCTTGGGCAGCAGGTGTCGCGGCACGTCGGGCGTGATGCGGTGGTTGGTCATGGCGGCCAGGTAGCGCTCCTCGATCGTGCGGAACTCGGGACTGCCCGGCTTGACCCCATGCGCCGCCGCCACGCGGTGGAATCCGCCGAAATGCGATCGGACCGTCGGCGTATCCGGCAGCGCGAACGACCAGACGTGCAACTCGACGGGGACGACCGCGGCCGCCTTGCCGGCCAGTTTCACGCGGACTTCGCCCCTGTAATCCCCCGGTGCGGCGTCGGCCGGGACGTGCAGATCGATCCAGAACGTCTCGGTGAACCCCCCCTGGATCTTCCGCGGGATCGCGTCGTACTTGGCGCCCTGCTTGTTCCGCCTTTCATGCCACTCGGTCAGCTTGCCGCCGTCGATAGGGTTGACGAACGGGATGAGCGCGTCGGGATACAGACCCACGCGCGCACTGCTGTTGTAGCTCGGCCGACGGACGTAGACGCAGTGCTCGCGGTAGCACGTTGCGCGCTTGCCCGCGATCTTGCGGCCGCCCTCGCCGACCAGATCCCCGACGGCGACGTCTTGGACGGTCACGCCTTCCTCGGCCGGCTGCACGGCGATCTGGAACGCCTCGTACTCATTCCGCGCCGCCGCGAGCTTGATCCCCCCACGCCCGGGCTTGGCGTTCAGCGGATCGATCCGCGTCACGCTGTCCATCGCCCACACGCGCACCGTCGCACCCGTTTCCCCGCGGACGTCGTTGTTCCGGCACGCAAGGAGGGTCAAGACCACACCCATCGTCAGGATCGAGCGAATCATG
>CAYOGX010001142.1:0-2013 GCA_964403235.1 uncultured Planctomycetales bacterium
AGAGCGACGCCATGCCTCCGGAGCGGATCGAGGCGGATTACGGCGGCGCGCCCGGCCCGCGTCACTCTTACTATCACAAGATTCTGCTCTCTAATCCTGTCGTTGACGATCAGGGCCGACCGTGGGTCATCGTGCATAATCTCCTGAAGGGGACCGCTCGGCTGTACCGTCACAAGGAACCTGGCGGGTGGGCGGGCGTCCCTTTGAACGAGGCGGTGTGTTCGGTCCTTCCGGGATTCCGCATCCAGCACTGCGGCCAGCTTTCGTTTCACCGCGACGGAACCACCGAAGCCGTCTTGATGGTAGCGCCGCAACGGGAGGCGGCCTGGGGGGCGAAGGGCACAGAGCTCGTCCGGCTACTGATCAGTCCCGACGGTTCCATTCGCCGGTCTGAACTGGTGCGCCCGCCGGACCCCACCGTGCCACACTGGCTGCCCAGCATCGAGCGCTGGTGCTGGCACGCGCGTGCCGACCGGCCGGCCCTGATGTACACGCGCGGCATCAACGCCGGTGGGTTCAGACACAATCGGAACCGTGTCAACACGGAGGTCTGGCTGCAACTGCCGTAAGGAACGAAAGCGCCGGGCCGCGGGGGGATTCCGGCGTCCGTTCATGAACTCGGCGTCATCGCGCCGCTCATCGTCCATCCGGCGAATGGAAGCAGACACGTACCCAAGCGAATCGCGGGCATGTTGACGAGCGTAGGGTCTCGCCAGGGAGGGATCGGGGTGATATAGTCTTGTTATGTCCGGTCAGGCGACACAATCCCAGGAATGGACCGTCGGCCGTCTGCTCAATTGGACGCAAGACTACCTCCGCGACAAGGGGCTGGACCAACCCCAGCTCTGTGCCCAACTGCTGCTGGCCCACGCGTTGGCGTGCCAGCGGCTGGAGCTGTACCTGCGGTACCAGGCCGCGCCCGAGCCGGGTCAGCTCGACACGCTTCGCGAGCTGGTCCGCCGAGCGGCCCGGGGCGAGCCGATCGCCTACCTGATCGGCCGCAAGGAGCTGTTCAGCCTGGAATTCCGCGTGACCCCGCACGTGATGATCCCGCGTCCGGAGACAGAGACGCTGGTGACCACGGCCATCGATGCCGCGCGCGCAGCCGACCGCCCGATCGAGTCGGTCCTGGATCTGTGCACGGGTTGCGGATGCGTGGCGGCGGCGTTGGCGGTGCAACTGCCAGATGTCCGGGTGGTGGCCACCGATGTCTCGCCCGAGGCCTTGGACGTGGTCCGGCAGAACGTTGCGCGGCACGGCCTGGCCGATCGGGTCGAACCGCGCCAGGGCGATCTGTTCGACGCCCTGGGCGACCAGGCCGAACGATTCGGGATGATCGTCGCCAACCCGCCCTACGTCAGGACCGACGACCTGACCGGGCTGAGCGCGGGCGCGGGTGGGCACGAGCCCGATCTGGCCCTCGACGGCGGGCGCGACGGCCTGGACGTCGTCCGCAGGATCGTCGACGGTGCGCCGGGGCGGCTCGAGCAGGGCGGATGGCTGATCATGGAGATCGGGTACGACCAGGCACGGGCGGTGCGGGCGTTGTTCGAGGCCGCCGGTCTGGGGTCGGTCCGATCAACGAAGGACAGCCTGGGTCATGAACGCGTCATGGCGGGTCGAGCGTCATGATCGCAAGGCGTATTTCCCCGTCGCACGCGATGGGGCTAAACGTAGTAACCGTGAGGTAAACACAGGTGGACGGCTTCCTCATCAACGGCGGGCCTCGGTTGCGGGGATCGGTTCGGTCCAGCGGTGCGAAGAACGCGGCGCTGCCGATCATGGCGGCCACGATCTTGTGCGAGGGCGAGACGGTCCTGCACGACGTGCCGCATCTGGCCGACATCGAGTCGATGGCCGGGCTGCTCAACCGGCTGGGCGTCGCGGTGACGCGTGACGCCGACGGCACGATGCGCCTCCGCGTCGAGGACGAGATGAACTGCCAGGCCGAGTACGACCTGGTCCGCAAGATGCGGGCCAGCGTCTGCGTGATGGGCCCGCTGTTGGCCAAGC
>CAYOGX010001143.1:0-2010 GCA_964403235.1 uncultured Planctomycetales bacterium
GTGTTGTCGGCGAACAGGGCGTCAAGTTCGGCCTGGGTGCGTTGTGTTCCGGGCATCGGTCGTTTTCCGTTATGCAAGGGGGCTGTTGTACCAGGCGGTAAAATACGCCTCGAAAGTGTGCTTGTCGAAGGCCGTGTAATTGAACGGGATTCCGTTGGCGTCCCGCTCCGCCTCGATCCGATCGAAGCAAAAACCGTCGACCGTCAGCCGCGATCGGCAGACCTCATGGAGCTCCTGTAGCAGGGCCGCATGCGGGTCGATTTCGCTGACGTCCTGCTGGTCGTCGACGGCCACTTGAAAACCGATCTTGACCGAGTAGGCCTTGTCGGTCGCGTTGGACCGACTGATTGCCCGTTCGTCCCCGGCGATCCCGCCAACGACGTAGACGACCCCGCTGGGGTGCGTGGCCCGCAATTCTTCCAGGTTGCCCGAATCGGGACGCCAGGTCCGGATCAGGTTGAAGTCGTTGTTGGTGAACCAGCTATTGGCCTGGTCGAGGGCGATCCGCGCGAAAATGGCGTCTCGCAGGTCGGTCAGGTTTTCGCTTGTCCGGCTCATGTCGTTGCGTTGCCAATTTTTTGACTGAAAATCAAATACCGGTTTTCGCTGCTGGTCGTCAGCCGGTAGACGGGGATCGTCCCGTCAGGGCTGATGACCTGGTAGACCGAGCCGTCGGCCCGGGTAATCGTGTCGCCGGCGGTCGGAGTCAGGCCGAGGGCGTCGGCGTCGATGCCCCACTGCTGCAGTTCGACCCGCGTGACGCCCAGGCCGGGAGACATCTGCTCGGCGTCGAGCTTCTGCGTCGCGGCGGTGACCGGATAGTCGACCCCGGCCCGGCGGTAAGTGACCGTCTCGCCGTTGATCTCGTCCATCCGCGTCGCCACGCGATCGAGTCCTGTTTGAAAACGTCCCATGGGGCGTACCTCTTCTGTGTCTGGCCAGTCGCCGACGGCGTGACGCCGGGCAGGAGCACCGCAGCGTCACGCCGCCGACCGCAACCAGTTCGCTATCAGGCGACGAAGGTGATCGGGTCGCTCGCTACGAGAGTCCCGTCGGGAAGGACGACGATCAGGTAGAACGTGTCGGCACCGCTCTCGGTGATCGTCACGTCGATATCGCCGTCCGCTTCGCTGACCAGCTGGGCCACCTTGTCCGCGACGACCGGCGTGAGGACCCCGTCGGTCCCGATCGCCCAACCGCCGTCCGGGGCGGTCGCTGCGACGCTGTCCCCGTTGGCGTCGTCCGACAGATAGGCCAGGACCGAGCCACGCGCTGTCAGGTCGGCACCGTCGGAGTCGACCAGTTGGATCGCGACATTGACGGCGTCGCTGCTTTCGCTGCCGACGACGATCGTCGCCCCGCCAACCGGGACGGCCAGGGCCGCCTGTTTGACCTGTGGATTATGCAAGGCCAGGACCTTGTCTCCGTCGGCGGAGGCGGACGAGCCGGGAGTCAGGCTGCCGAAGTGTTTGTTTCCGGCTGAGGTCAGCGTCAGCTTTTCAGCCGCCGCGTCCCAGTAGACCTCGGCACCGGCCGACATGGCACCGTCTGCCGTCAACTCGTAAACGCCGCCTCCGGCCGCCAGGCCTGCCAGCGTGCCCGTGGCGACGTCGGCGTGCGAAACATACGGGCGATCGCCGACGACGACAACCTCTCCGGCTGCCAGGGCCGACGCAGGGGTGTACTTGGCGATCGTCGGATCGCCGTATCGAAATTCCGCCATCATGGTAATGGCTCCTTGTGCTGTGTCGAATGAATTGGAAAAAGCCCCGTCAAAACTTCCGCTCATGATTGTCTCCCCGCTTCGGCGGGTCAGTTATCAGGACTTACCCTTGGACATGAGCATCATCTTCGGATCGCCACCGGCGACGCCGGCGTCGAAGAAGGATCGTGCCTGGATCCCGAGCATGTTGAAGTTCAGCTCGGCGAACTGGACTTCGGGGATCTGGACCCCGTTGAGGAAGGCCATGATGACGGCCGCCCCCTCGGGCGTGTTCGGGTCGGGGAGCA
>CAYOGX010001144.1:0-2008 GCA_964403235.1 uncultured Planctomycetales bacterium
TCTGGTCCTCGAACCGATGGAACTTCTCCATCAGCGTCATCGCCATCCACCCGACGCCCGGCGGGCGAACCATCGACATCGCCGCCACCTCCGCCAGACACATCGCAGCGGCCAGCGCCGCCGCGGCCGCCAGGATCGGCCAATGGTGCCGCCAGCCGATCATCATCCCGGCCGCAGCCCGACCCGCGCCGTCCGTCCGGGCCTGATCGATCAACCCCGTCGGCGTCGAACGCTTGATCAGCCAACCCGCCACCCAACCGATCCACCCCCAACGCGCCGTCTGCGTCAGGACCATCACCGGCCACTGATCGTAGATCACGCCGACGTGACGGTACGCGACCACCATGGCCTCGCCCACCAGTCCGGCCGGCATCAGTCCGAACAGGATCGTGGTCACCGTCGCAGCCCCCCGGACCCGAACCCAACGATCCTCCCCCGCCAGCCACGTCCCCAGCCAAACCACGGCCACGCCGGACGCCGCCGCGATCGCGATCGACTCGGCCAACTCCCCGCCGTATACCTGCCACAGCGCCACGAAACTCGTCCACGACGCCAACCGTACCGCGAGCCCACAAAACGGCGTCCCCATTGTCAGTGCCAGCACGGCGACCACCGGCCACAACGATCGCCATCGGCCCACGCCGACCTCGGCCGGCGGCGGGTCCTGCTGGTCGTCGCCCCCGGCTGAACCACGCCACACGATCAGCCCGCACCCCCCGGCCGCGACCATCACGACCAGCAACGGCACCGCCGGATACACCACGTCCACCGCGTGACGCGACGACTGGCCCCACGCTAGCAGCTCCGTCGCGAACACCTGGATCGAGCACGCATGCGGCACGTTGTACTCGATCATGAACAGGACCCACAGCACTACCATGGCGGCCGCACCGTGGCCGGCCAGGATCGGCAGAACCGCGCGGCGAAACGCCGTCCGCGGATTCGCCTCCAACAACGCCGCCCGGTACGCCCCATGCCCCACGCGGACCCATCCCGCGGTCAAGAACAACGCGGGGATCGGCCACGACCAGCCCGCCCACACCCACACCGTTCGCACCATCCCTGCCCACGAACCCAACCACGCCGTCAGCCGAGGCGCGATCAAACCGTCCCACCCGAACGCGTACACGTACGGCGGCAACAGCAACGCCAGACCCAGAATCAACCATACCCAACGATCGCGTCCCCTGCCGCCAACCCAGCCTAGCCCTCGAACCGTCGGCAGCGCGACCAGAAACGTCACCACCGTCGCGACACCCGCCAGGCCCGCTGTCTTGCCCAGCAGCACGAGCTGCCGCGACGTGAACCACCAACCCGCCTGCGGCCCCGGGCCCGTCGCCAGCGCAATCAGCAGCCCGACGAGCGGCACCAACACCGCGCCGACCCACAGGCCCGCGCCGACAACACGCCACCCCACCACCGCCGAACCGTCCATCGACGTACCAGGCCGACCCATCACCGCAACAGGATCTCCCGGGCACGCTCGATGGCGATCGGCATCACCTTGGCCACCGCGGCCAGATCGACCGACCCGGCCCCCGTCGGCCCATCCATTCCCAGTTCTTTCAATAGGCCCGGACGCACCGGCACGTTCCGCGAATCACTCCTGGCCAGCAGCCGCTCCACCTCGACCGATGCAAGATAGTCCACCACCTGCCGCGCCGCCGCCGCGCGCCGGCAGCCCGTTACGATCGCCACCGTGTTGGGGATCCACAGCGTCCCCAGGCCCTCGCCCATCGACGGGTACACCAACTCCACGGGCCAGCCTCGCTTCTGCGCCACCCACACGTCATCGGTGTCCGTCATGCACAGCGCGGCTTCGCCCTTGGCGACCATGCGAACGGCCGTCGAATTCCCGTCGGCCAGCCGAACGCCTCCCTCCCGCAGACGTTTCAGGAAATCGACCGCCTTGGCCTCGCCCCACAACGCAAACATCGCGGCCACGTGCCCCCGCGTCGTGCCGAACAGCGGATTCGCCATCACCAGCTTGCTCGCCCATTTCGCGTCG
>CAYOGX010001145.1:0-2005 GCA_964403235.1 uncultured Planctomycetales bacterium
TGCCCTCGGCCTGGTCCAGGGCCTTGCACTTGGCGCATTGGCACGTCCGGCCGCCGTCCGTCTTGGACACGCTGATGATCTCGCAGTGGGGCTTGTCCTTCATAATCCGCAGGACGCTTTCGGTGGCGATCCGAATCACGTCGGGGTGGGTCATGCAAAGCTGATGCGCGTTCCGCTTGCCCGAATTGTCGAGCATGAAGTACTGCGGGTGTTCCTTAAAGTACTTGCCGGGCGGCACCAGCGTGTGGGCGGTGTGGACGAACAAGGCGTAGTCGATTCTGCCCCCCCACTTCTCGGGCACCGGGGCGCTTGGTGCGTTGGTGCGGTTGCGGAGCGACCAGGTGGCGTCAAAGGCCACCTTGTAGAACGGATCGCGGATCCGAAGCGCGGGGGTGGATCTGCGCGGCACGGGTTTGACGCGAAGCGTCGGCCGACGAGGGATCCGGTTGGCCTTGGCCGCATACCACCGGCAGCCCAGGTCTTCCTCGAGCAACGCGTAGACCGCGTTGATGGGGCCGCGCTTGCGTCCGCCCAGCAGGGTGAGCTTCGGGCCCCGAACGGCGATGGCATAGCCCTCGTCCCCAAGGCGGGCGACGGCGTCTTCCGGGTCCACGCGCTGCCGGCGGTTCGTCCGACCGACGCTGATCTCCGTCTCTCGGGGGGGCGTCGTATCGGTGACGATGCGGAAGGCCGCGCCCGTCATCTGCCCGAGCCAGTGTGCCAGGTCCTTCGCCGCCTTGTGATCCTGCGTCGTGGCGGCGGCGGGGATGACGATCACATAATCGGTTCGCCCCTCCGTAGCCAGCACCAACTCCTGGTCGGCCTGGCCCGCCGGCCCGAGCGAATTCCGCCACCGATCCCAAGGCGCGGCGCCGGCAAACCGGTTGGCCAACAACATCGACGTCGTTACGACAAGACCGCAACCCAACCGACCGCTTGCTCGCATGGCCATGATTCCTTTCCTAGTGACGCTCACCTGTGTGCCCAGCACGTCGCGCTGCCGGTACGATGACACGGGACTCAATCGGAGGCAAGTCCCCGACCCGCTCCGCACGGTGGCATGGTGCCTGATGGGCAGGGCGTCTCGGCGCTGGTATCATGCCTGCTCCAAGTGTTTGACCCAGAAGGAGAGTAGCCATGACCAACGTCTCAGGCCGCAAGGACGTCGAGGTGGCCGTCCGCCAGGCGCTCGACACGTGCGACATCACCGACATCCACACGCACCTGTATGCGCCCGCGTTCGGCGAGATCCTGCTGTGGGGCATCGACGAGATGCTGACGTTCCACTACATCGTGGCGGAGTTCTTCCGCGCGGCCGGCCGCGAGATCGCGTACGACCGGTTTTGGTCGCTGTCCAAGGCCGAGCAGGCCGATTTGATCTGGGAGCACCTGTTCGTCCGACGAACACCCATCAGCGAATCCTGCCGCGGGGTGATCACCTGTCTCAAGGGGCTGGGGCTCGATCCGTCCGAGCGCGATCTGGCCAAACACCGCCGGTACTTCGCCGAGACCGACACCCGGACCCATCTGGATCACGTTCTCGAGCTGACGCGCGTCCGCAGCATGATCATGACGAACGACCCGTTCGATCCGGCCGAACGCCCCCTCTGGACCCCGGACCTGCGTTACGACGAGCGGTTCCGTCCCGCGCTGCGAATCGACACGCTGCTGGTCGAATGGGAGCGGGCCGCCGGTGAGCTTCGTGGTTGGGGATACGACGTGCAGCCGGATCTGTCGGGCAAGACGTACGACGAGGTCCGCCGGTTCCTCCAAGACTGGATCGCGCTGATGCGCCCGATGTACCTGGCCGCCTCGCTGCCGCCGAGCTTCCGCTATCCGGACGATTCGGCTTGCTCCCGGCTGCTCGAACGCTGTGTGCTGCCGGTGGCGGCCGATCACGGTCTGGCCATGGGCACGATGATCGGCGCCCGCCGAAGCGTGAATCCGCATTTGCGACTGGCGGGTGATGGTGTGGGCAAGGGCGACATGGCGTCGCTGGCCAACC
>CAYOGX010001146.1:0-2004 GCA_964403235.1 uncultured Planctomycetales bacterium
CGCTTGCCCTCCTCGATCGGACGCGCCGCGGTCTCCCGAAAATCGCGGATCGAAAACGCCCCCAGCGACTCGCCGAACGCCGGCATCGTCACCTCCACGCCCTCCTCCGCCTCAACCGTGATCGTCAGCCGGAACCGCTCCGCGATCGTGGCCGTGCTGCGGTCCGTCTGCACCGTCAGCTTCACCGGACCGCGAAGCGCCGTTCGCGTGATCCCCGTATCCTCCTGCTCGTCGGACGGGCCGGCACCGTCCTTCTTGCACCCCGGCGCGAACGCTACCCCAACACAGCCAAACAGCACCAGGATGTCGCACAACCGCCGGCGCATCTACTTGCTCTCCTTGCCCTCGCCCTGTTTCGGCCCGCTCGGATGCGTCGTCACCGGCGCCGACGAAAACGCCTCCGGATACAGCTTGACCTTCGCCTCATCGAACAGCGCCTGGACGTACTGCTCGGTGACCTCCTGTGTCCGCGCCCGTTGCGTATCGGCACGGACACGATCCGCCACCTCGTCCAACCCGAGCTGACGCGCCTCGGTCCGCTCGACCACCTTGACCACGTGGAACCCGCCAGCCCCCTTGTATGCCTTGTCCAGGACCGTCCCTGCCTTGGCCTTGAAGATCGCCTCGTGCAGCGCCTTGTCCTCGCCCACCCCCGGCACACGGGCCACCAGCGCCGACACCGGCTGATCGATCACCCCGCTTTTGTCCTTGGTGGCTTGGTCCAGCGAATGGGCCTTGGCCAGCCCGTCGAACGCAGCGCCGCCCTTGGCCTGCTTGATCAGCTCAGCCGCCTGTTTCTCGTCCTTGCACACGATGTGCGCGATCCTCGCCCGCCCCGGCTCGACGTATTGCGACTTGTTGGCCTCATAGAACCGTTTGCAGTCGTCGATCGTCACCGTCGCCCGCCGTCCGATCTCCTCGGTAATCAGCCGGTTGGCCAGAAGCATGTCCGACATCTCCATCAGCCGCTTGCGAAACGCCGGTGTCCTGTCCAATCCGTCCGCCCGCGCCTTGCGGGCCAATACCTTCACCGACACCAGCTCTTGTAGTTTCCGCCCACGCGCTTGCGGCGACGCAAACCGCTTGCTGAACTCCCGCCGGACCCGATCCACCTGCTCGTCCGACAGCCCCGGCATCGCCTTGATCGCCAGGTCGATCTCCTGCTGCAACATCCGATCGAAATCCGCGACCGTGATCTTCTCGGCCCCGATCTCGGCCACCACCTGCTGGCCGACCAGACCCGGCGGCTTGTCGCTGTCCGGGGCGGTTCGCTCCGCCAGCTCGCGGTCCAGATCGCCGTACTGGCCCAACTTCGCGAAACAGTCCCGGACCCGCACGTTGATCTCATGACTCAGTTCGCCACCGGCCTGGCCCAGCACGGCCTCGGCCCGGTAGAACGCCGCGATCGCGTCCTGGTACCGCTCAGCCGATTGGTACAACTTGCCGATCCGGTAATGCACCGGCCCCGCCGCTGCCGGTCCCAGGGCCGCGATCTCCAGATATCGCGACCACGCGCGCGCCGCCGCCCCGTGCAGGTTCCGGTCCTCCAGCCGCATCGCCAGCGCCCTCTGCCGTTCCGCCGACCACCCCTCGCCAATCTGCGCTTCCCCCGCGGGGCCCAACGGCCGACGCACCAACAACACAATTACCACGCAGAATAGCACCAGCGCGCAGAGCGCAAAAAACGTCGACCGCCGATCGAAGATCGGCCGCTTCGTCACCACACGCTCAGGCAGCTCCAGCTTCGGCTTACCCGCCACGATCTATCCTCCCAGCACCTCGACGACCGCACCCGCGACGCTCGTGCCCTCGCCGGCCTTGATCCATGTCGACTTGTTGACTTGTCGGCGTGTTGACGTGTCTCATAGCCGTGCCTCCCGCGCGCGGAAAAACCGCGTCAACGGCTCGACGAACGACTCGCCGGTCGTCACCTCGATGCTGTCCACATCCATCGACTGAAACATCCGTCGTCGCTCGTCGAACCCCTCCGCTGCTCGGTCGGCG
>CAYOGX010001147.1:0-2002 GCA_964403235.1 uncultured Planctomycetales bacterium
GCGCGCCGTGCTGACGTGGCTGTGCGCCGCCTTGTACCGGTGCTGCCGGTCGGTCTCGTGCGGGTCGAGGAAACACGTAAAGCCGTCACCGAAGTGCCCGACGATGTTGTTGTCCTTGCCGCGGTAGGTTACCTCTTGGCCTGCCGACGGATTGAAATGCATCTTGGCGGCCCGTTCGGGCGTGAAGTGGAACAGACCCAGGTTGGGCTTGGTCCAGTGGACGCCGTCTTTCGATTCGGCGTAGGCGGCCGTGTGCGCCCACGGGCAATACCACATCTGGAACTTGTCGCCGTCGTGAAGGACCGTGCCGTAGAAGCCGAAGCCGTCGTCCTCCCAAGGCCTGTCGCGCGTCACGACCGGCTTGCCGCCGGCATGCTTGGTGACGCGGCCCAGGTCGCGAACGACGTTCTCTCTGCGGCCGATGGCATAATCGTCGACCAGCAGTTGCTTGCCCAGGCCGATCGGGACGGGGGCGTCGCGCTCATGCCCCATGGCCGCCGCGCCGTAGATTCCTTCGGAGCAGAAGCCCAGAAGCACGTATACGCCTACGTGGCTGACCGCGAATCGATAGCGCATCTGTTCGCTCCCGTGTCGTTGCCGGGGATCCTCGCCGCGAAGGTAACCGAAGTTCGGGCACTCAGCCAGCCGGCGGCGTCGCCGTCACATGATCTTGTGGTCGACTGCATTGAGCATTTGCCCCGTGACTTCGTGCCGTTTTGCGCGCATGCTCTAGATTGCGGTCGCGCGTCAACCGTGTCGCGTCGTCCCCATGAAGGAGGTCAGAACCATGAGCCCAAAGACGTCTCGCCGGGGATTCCTGAGAGGCTTGGGATCGGCAGCCGCCGTCGGAGTAACCGCACGTGCAGGGCGGAGCGAGGGACCGACGGGCACCCGAGGCAAGAGGCGCAACATCGTGTTCATCCTGACCGATGACCTCCGCTTCGACGCGATTGGCGGCTTCGGCAATCCCTTCTTCAGGACGCCGCAGTTGGACGCGCTCGCGCGTAACGGGATCTGGTTGGAGAACGCGTTCGTGACGACGTCCCTGTGCTCGCCGAGCCGCGCATCGATCCTGACGGGCCAGTATGCCCACGCGCACCGCGTCATGGACAACCGCACGCGGCTGTCGCCTGAGATCGCCATGTTTCCCCGCGAGCTCCAGAAGGCGGGCTACGAGACGGCGTTCGTGGGCAAATGGCACATGGGCGGCGCGAGCGACGCGCCGCGCCCCGGGTTCGATCGCTGGGTTTCCTTCCGCGGCCAGGGTGTCTACAACAACCCAACCTTCAACGTCGACGGCCGAAAGGAAAAGCGCCGAGGATACGTCACCGACCTGATCACCGACTACGCGATCGACGTCATCAAGGCGCGCCGCAGTAAGCCCTTCATGCTGTACGTCTCGCACAAGGCCGTCCACGCCGATTTCCAGCCCGTGGCTCGCTACAAGGACAAATACAAGGGCAAGGCGTATCCGCCTCCCGCGTCCATGGCCGATGTGGACGAGAACTACCGTGGAAAGCCCGACTGGGTGCGACGACAGCGGCACAGTTGGCACGGCGTGGATGGGATGTATAACAAGAAGCGGGACTTCGACACGGTCGTCCAAGAGTACGCCGAGGCGCTGCTGGCGTTGGATGAGGGCGTCGGCCGAATCGTTCATGCCCTGCGCGAGCAGGGGCAGTTGGACTCGACGTTCCTGGTTTTCACGTCGGACAACGGGTTCCTGTTCGGCGAGCACGGGCTGATCGACAAGCGCGTCATGTACGAGCCGTCTATCCGGGTTCCCCTGATCGTCCATTGTCCGGAGCTGTTCGCGGCCGGGCAGCGACGAGCCGAGATGATACTGAATATCGACTTCGCGCCCACGTTCATCGAGGCGGCCGGCGGGGCGGTGCCGGCGTCGATGCAGGGTCAATCGTTCTTCGGCCTGTTGAGCGGCACGCGTCGGCACTGGCGGGAGGACTTCCTGCTCGGAGAACCTATGAGGACGGATGGGTCAGCG
>CAYOGX010001148.1:0-1996 GCA_964403235.1 uncultured Planctomycetales bacterium
GTACTGGTTGTTCCACATGGAGAGTGAGCTGACGACGACTGTCGCCCCCACCGTCGCGGTCAGTCCGGACACCGCGATCGCGGCGCACTTGATGCCACTGTTTTGCCACACGGCCACGGCGGATCCGGACGACAGCGCCACCACCGATGTGGGTCCGGAATCCGCGCTGACCGACACCTCCGGACCGAGGGTCACATCGGAGCCGTTGATGCCAAGCACCTTGACCTTTTGCCCGCCGCCACCCCGGTATTGGCAAATGGCGCTCGTCGACGAAAGCGTCGCCACGGAAGCTAAATCGCCGCCCGGCTCCACCAGCGTGTCGCCAGTGACCGTCACATCCGTCCCAGAGACTGTGGCAACCCGTACATACACGCCACCGCTGGGCGTCTTGTACGATACGATGAACCTCCCGGACCCGAGGGGCGACAGGCTCGCGCGGGCGCTCTTACTGTCGTCCACCAGGTTCCTTTTCGGGCCGAACGTGATGTCGGTGCCGGAGACCGTTCCGACGGAAAGCACCACATTGTCACCATCGGACCAGCACACGAGCGCCTGCGTGGCCGATATCTCCGCTATGCTGGAGTGCCACGCGCCGCACCATCCGCTGGTGTTGGCACTGATGTCCTTGTCCGGGCCGTAAGACACGGCATCGCCGGCTATGGCCGAGTTGGCGTCCCCTATCTTCCCGGTCGAGAACGCGGCCGACCCTGTCCATGTCTGCCCTTGGGTGTGTTCCGTGTAGTCATCCAAAGGGTGATAGAACACTACCCTGTCCGCTCTGAGTATTCCTGCCGCGCTCATTCTAACCCTCCTGTATCCTCGGATGCGCCGGACGGCCCTCGTCCGTCACGACGATGTCCGCCGCGCCCCTCGGCACCCGGATCACGGCCGGGCACGGGCCGCTGCCCGAGTCCCGCCACACGGTGCCGTCCGGGAGCACGGCCGTGGCCTGCCAGCAGATCGGCGCGCCGTAGTTGCTCTCGTACTGGTCCATCGCCTCGCCGAACGTGTCGGCCAGGTCGTTCAGGTTGGCCAGCTCCTCGCTCGTAAACCTGTCGAACGAGGTCTTGTTGCCGGACCACATGACGAGCTCGTCAATCCATTGGCCCGACTCGCCGTCCTCTATTTCAAGTCCGGGGTCCAGTGAAGCCGGCGATGTCGTTCTGGAGCCGGAATCCTGCGTGCCCTGATCGACGAACGGTGCCCCGTCGAGGGATGTCCTCAGGTTCCAGTTCCCCGCTCCCGTGTGCTCGAAGTCCGCCACGAGTAAATGCTCCCCGCCGGACATTGTCCCCATGAGGGTCCCGATGGCCGCGCCGCCCCAGACGGCCGTCGCGGGTCCAAGCTCGATTGTGGAGGCCGTGAAAGCCACGGTGTAGTCTCTCTTGACGGTGACCGCAGACGATCCTGCACCTAGTTTATTCGCCCAGAGGGCCACGACCACGCGGTCGTCGCCGGCGGCGGCGGGGTAGGCGCCCGGCGTCGATGCGAACATGTTCGCCGCCTGATCCAGTTGTCCTACCTTGACGCCGAGTTCTGGCGAGCCGTCGCCAGCGGCGCAAGTCGCCGCGTCCATCGCCGCGACGCCGCCTGAGCCGGAGGCCACCTCTGACCGTGCTCCAAACGAAAGCGTCGTGCCGGACACCGAGCCGGTTTTGGCGTAGCCCGTGAGGCTGCCGCCCGACGGGTAGAACCGGTACGATATGCACACCCTGCCGCCGCCCATGTGGTCGGATTTGAGGTAGCTGATGTCGGACGAACCCGATGCGCCCTCGAAGTAGACGGCGGATCCTAGGGTTATGTCTGTGCCGCTCACACTTAGCACCCTAGCGCGCCCGCGGTTGTCGGTTGTCGGCCAGAAGGACACCACTGTGGACGAGTCCACCGCGGTCGCGTGTCCGGTCGTGAAGGCAGGCCAGTCGTAAATCCTGTAATCCGTTGCGATGTCCGCTTCAGGGCCGAAGGTGACATCGGTGCCGCTGATGGTACCGACCCT
>CAYOGX010001149.1:0-1995 GCA_964403235.1 uncultured Planctomycetales bacterium
TCACCGACTCGCTCATCGCGGACGACACGGGGGAAGAGCTACTCGATCCGGTCGACCTGGTCGTCGATAAGTCTCGAGCTCAGGGTGCAACGTGGATGTACTTGACGGTCATCCTTCGCCGGTGGCTCAAGGACCCAATGTTCAGTGCTGGTCTGGTCACCAGGACCGAGGACCTGGTCGACAGTGCCAAGGACCAAGATACCTTGATGTGGAAGGTGATCTGGTCGCTCGATCAGTTGCCTGAATGGATGAAGCCGATCGGGTACGAGGAATCGAAGCATCGAAACCTGACCGAGCACTCGCTGATCAACCCCGAGATGCTCTCGACGATTGTGGGTTACTCCGCCAGCCAGGACGTAGGTCGAGGCGGACGCAAGACGGTGTTCGGTATGGACGAGCTCGCGAGCTTCCGGCCTGGCGATGACGTCCAGGTCATGAATTCGACGCAGTACGTCACCAACTGCCGGCTGCTTGTCTCGACGTTCAAGGGCGACTCTGGCATCTACTACGAGTCGGCCACCGGTGACAACAACGCCATCAAATGCGTCTTGGACTGGAAGGATAATCCGGTACAGAACCGGCTGCTTTACCTGTTCAAGGACGGCCGATACCGGGCACTCAACTCCGAAGACCAGCCAGCACTCGACAAGTACGTCGAAGAGCGGGGCGAATCTCTCGACCTGCTTCGCCGGCGGGGGTACAAGTTCGACGACCACATCCGAGCCCCCTGGTACGACATGCAGTGTATGCGGCCAGGTGCGACTCCCCGCGGTATCGCCCAGGAGCTCGATCGCGATCCGCACGGGTCGGTCAGTAAGGTTTTTGATTCAGCGACGGTCAATCTAAAAATCCAGGAATGCTGCAAGCCACCGCTGCTCCGCGGCAACCTGGTCTACGACCCGGAAACCGCGGAAGTCCGGCCGCCGTTTATCACGCTCACTGAGGGCGGTGATCTCAAGCTTTGGGTGAAGCCGGACCACGAAGGCAAGATGCCGGCGGCAAAGTACAAGACCGGGGCGGATATCAGCTCCGGTAAGGCGGGGACGTACACGTCGAACTCCACACTGAGCGTCACCAACCAGCTGACCGGCGAGCAGGTCGCCGAATGGGCGGCCAATAACTGCCCGCCGGCGAAGTTTGCCTACGTCAGTGTCGCTCTGTGCCGCTGGTTCAATGACGCCGAGCTCATCCCGGAGGTGAATTTTGAAGGCGGTTATCTGGATGTTCTGCTCGACGAGATCGGGTACGAGAACGTCTTCTATCGTGAAGTTGAGATACCTGGCGTTCATGTCAAAACGAACAAGGCCGGGTACTGGATGAAGAACGACGACGTCAAGCTCGGGCTCTTCGAGGCCTTGCAGGCAGCGATGATCGAGGGGGCATACACGCCTCGGTCGGAGATCATGCTTAAGGAATCGAAGGAGTACGAGTGGAAGGCCGGTAAGATCGTCCATGTCGGGAGCGAGAAGAGCGAGGACGACGCCGCGAAGGGCAAGACCCACGCGGACCGGGTGATTGGGGCTGCTTTGTCTTGGTTCGGTTGCGACCGTGCCCTGGAGCTCGACCAGCCGAAGGACCATGACGACACTACTGAATACCCCATTGGTAGTATGGGGGCCAGGCTTCAGGCCTATGACGACCGGAATCGCTGGGAAGATGGGTACTCTGAGGAATATGTAGATGATTACTTTGACAGATTGGCGTCCACCGAATACGCTGACTGACTGATTTCGCCCCTCTGAGGGGCCAGGAGCGGCCGGGAGGCAAAGAGTTCTCGCCGGGCTCATAACTCGGTTTGAGGCAGGTGCGATACCTGCGGCCGCCACTTTGACAACTTACACGGGCAACCTTCCCTGACGACCGGCCAGTCTCAGGGGCAGGGGGCCAGGACCCATTAGGGCAGGCATGACGGTGCCGTCACACCGTATGTGCCTGCCCTTTTTTTGTTCTTGGCCTGCCCTTCGAAAACGCTGGCGACCAATGATCGACCTGACC
>CAYOGX010001150.1:0-1991 GCA_964403235.1 uncultured Planctomycetales bacterium
CGATCACGTCGTTGACGTCCTTGGCGGCGATCCGCATGGCCTGCTCGGCGGTGAAGTCCGGGTCGGACTCGAGGCGTTGGACCTGGGCGGTGACCAGGCGGTTCATGACCATCGCGTCGACGAAGGGGCTGACCTGACGGACGTAGCCCCACTCGGTGGCCTGATTGGTCAGCACGTGCAGATCTCGCTCCTCGGGCCAGTCGGGATGGATCTGCCGGTCGATGGTGGCGTACTTGCGATTCGGTGGCAGGGCGTCGGCGCCGTCGTTGATGATCTGGCAGTACTCCTCGCCGGCCAGGTACTTGAGGAACTTGAGGCCGTGCTCGGCGTTGGGGTTCAATTCTTTGACGGGCACGGCTGCACTCTTCTGATCGAGCAGGGCCACCGGTTCTCGGCCGGGCATGCGGGGCTCGTGCGTCGCCCCCAGTCGCAGCGGCGGCCAGTCGATCGGATCGGGATGGTCGATCGTCCACTGTTTGGTCCACGCCCGCAGCTTGTCCGGGTCGGTCGGTATCGTGACGCCGGGAAACCGTTTGGCGAACCGGCGGCGTTGCTCGGTGATGTAGCGCCGGAACGTGTTCAGCGCCCACTTGCCGACGCGGATGCAGGCGATCTTCTGCGCACCGAACCAGTTCATCCAGCCCTGTCCCCAGCCGCCCTGGCCGCTCAGGCCCGCCTGCTGGATGGGGCTGGGCATGACGTTGTACTTGTGCATCAGGTCCCGGTACATCTGGATACCGGCGACGGCCTCGGGCGAATCGATGACGCACCGCGTGCCGTCGCTGCTGTAGATGCGCCCGCCGGCCTGATACAGCATCTGCTCCCAGCCGTACGCGGTCAGGCCGAAGCTGACCGGCACGGGCCGATCGGGCCGACGCACCGTCAGCGGCTTGCCATACTTCTCGACGAACTCCAGCCAGTCGATCACGCGGTCGGTGGGCGGATACGGCACGTCGTAGCGGTCGAACAGGTTCTTGTTGTAGATCAGGATGCGGACGTTGACGTTGCAGGGGAAGCAGTACTGGCGGCCGTCGATGCACATGCCGCGAGCGGCCTTGGGATAGCTGACGTCGGGCGTGAAGCCCATCTGCTTGGCGTGTTCGGTCAGGTTCATGAGGATGCCGGCGTTGACGTACATCTGGAGCTGGTGCACGCCGTAGACGTCGATGATGGTGGGCCCCACGCCGCTGCACGTCTGGACGATGAGCTTCTGCACGCCGGCCCCGCCGGTGTCGATCGTCTCCAGGCGAAGGTAGCATTCGGGGAACCACCGGTTGAAGGCCTCGAGCTCAAACCGGCGCTGCGGGTGCGGATCGGTCACGCGGAACATCTGGACCCGCCAATCCACCGGCCGGTCCACGCCGGTGTAGATGGCCTGTTGGAGCGGCCGGACCTCCTCGTCCTCGAACACGTGGCTGAGGTAGACGAGCAGCTTCGAGCCGTCCGGCGACAGCCGCCGCAGGTTCATCCGCCAGTCCATCGTCATCGGCCCGTCGTCGCCGATTAGCTCGAGTGCGAACGGTTCGGTCCATTGCCAGTACGAGACGCGGGCCTCGGCCAGCTTGCTGGTGTGGTCACGATCCGTACACAAGGCAACGCGGTCGTAGCCATTCGTTCCGGCCAACACCAGGAGGTAGAGGCCAGCATCGCCGACAGGCTTCATGTCGCAGATGGACTCTACCCGCGCCGCCAGGGCCTGCGACGGCGCGTCAGGCAGGTTCCGCCAGTCCGCCGCTTGGTTGAGAGACACAGACATGACGTGCTGGTGCGCTCGGGTCTCCGGCGTGATCTGCCAGGCCAGTAGCGACCAGATCGCCAGGGATGTCAGGATGCCCGCAAAGACGTACTTCATACGTGACCATCAAGCATAGCCCACGATATGGCAGCCCGGCAAGGCGGCGGCGCGCGAACGGCGCATGCCGTGCCGCACCCGAAGCTCACAGGTCGGAACGGCCCTCTCAGGCAACGGTCGTCACAACCCTTTCTGCAGA
>CAYOGX010001151.1:0-1984 GCA_964403235.1 uncultured Planctomycetales bacterium
TGTCCGTGGGATCCGGCCACGCGCGGCGCGTGGATCGGGCTACAGACCCAGCACACACAGGCGCACCTGCACCGGTCGATCCTCGAATCGGTGGCCTTCGAATATGCCTACTTCCTACAAATCGTCCGGGAGATGTTCGAGCAGACCACGTTCGGCGAGATTCACGGCATCGGCGGCGGCACCCGCTCGCGGTTATGGTCGCAAATCAAGGCCGACGTGCTCGGGCTCCCCTACGTCATGCCGACCCGAGACGACCACGCCCTGTTGGGCGCAGCCGTGGTGGCGGCGGCGGGAGTCAACGCCGTTTCCGGAATCAGGGACGCCATCGACCACTGGAGTCATGCCGGAATCCGATTGGCGCCCGACCGCGATCGGCACCGCGACTACGCCGAACTGTTCGAGATCTACATCCGGGTGCTGACCGACCTCAGGCCGATCTTCCGTGATATCCGCAGCGTCGCCCGTCGCATCACGCCGATGTCGCAGGACAAACCCTAGCGCCCCGTCGCTCGTCATGTCATGGTCGGGTGCGTCACCTATCAGAGCCGGCCCGTCCTCGGGCCGGTCGAGCATCTGTAGCGAGTTTCCGTTCGAATCATGACCGGCCCGAGGACGGGCCGGCTCCGTGGGGCGGGGGCACCCAGGACGAAGTAACGCGCGGTGGTTGCAACCCGGTCGGATGACGGGCACAATAAGGCCTGTCGTTCGTAAGACGTGGCAACTATAGGAGAGCGTGGACGATGGCGAAGCTTAACTTCGGCGGTGTCAGAGAGACCGTGGTCACGCGGGACGAGTTCCCGCTGAGCAGGGCGCGGCGCGTGCTGAGGCGCGAGACCGTGGCCGTGCTCGGTTATGGCGTGCAGGGCCCCGCGCAGTCGCTGAACATGCGTGATAACGGGGTTAAGGTGATCGTGGGGCAACGGCCGCAGGAAAAGCAATACTGGGACAAGGCCCTCGCCGACGGCTGGGTGCCCGGCAAGACGTTGTTCTCGTTCGAGGAGGCGGCCGAACGCGCCACGATCGTACAGTTCCTGATCTCCGACGCCGGGCAAGTGGCGATGTGGCCGAAGATCAAGCCCCTGCTGAACCCCGGCGATGCGATTTACTTCTCGCACGGGTTCGCCATCGTCTATCGTAAGCAGACCAAGGTGATCCCACCGCGGAACGTCGACGTGATCATGGTCGCGCCGAAGGGATCGGGCACGAGCGTCCGTCGGAACTTCCTGGCCGGCAGCGGCATCAACTCGAGCTACGCCGTCCATCGAGACGCCACCGGGCGGGCCGAGGAACGGACGCTGGCGCTCGGCATCGCGATCGGGTCGGGGTTTCTGTTCCCCACGACGTTCGAAAACGAAGTTTACAGCGATCTGACCGGAGAACGGGGCGTGCTGATGGGGTGCCTGGCGGGGGTGCTGGAGGCGCAGTACAACGAGCTGCGTCGTCATGGGCACAGCCCGAGCGAGGCCTTCAACGAGACGGTGGAGGAACTGACGCAAAGCCTGATCCGCCTGGTCGACGAGAACGGGATGGATTGGATGTTTGCCAATTGCAGCCCCACGGCTCAGCGGGGCGCGCTCGATTGGGCGCCGAAGTTCCGCAAGGCCGTCCAACCCGTCTTCAGGGAGTTGTACAAGCGGGTCAAGAGCGGCAAGGAGACCGAGATCGTCCTGAAGGCGAGCCGCGGCGTGTCTGACTACCGCAAGAAGCTCGCCAAGGAGCTCAAGGAGATCCGGGACTCGGAGATGTGGCGGACGGGTGCGACGGTGCGTTCGTTGCGGCCGCAGAACTGGCCCGAGGCCAAGAAGGCCATCGCCAAAAAGAAGAGCAAGGCCAAGTCCGACAAGAGGAAATAGGCGCAGCGAGGTGACAGAAGACAACTCCCGGTCTCGTTCGCTGCGCAGGGTGACGGTCGGTGAGAGGGTGGCACGGTCGAGGGTGACTTGTCCGTGCCATTTGTTCGTTAATCCGACCGACCAACGTCGTC
>CAYOGX010001152.1:0-1983 GCA_964403235.1 uncultured Planctomycetales bacterium
GGGAGCTTTGGTTCGGTGGGGAACGGATAATGCTGGAAACTCTGTGGTACAGGCAGGCCTAGCTTGTGTGCTGTCAGTGGGTTATGCATTCCGCAACAACTCAGATGAAAGCGGAGCGCATTCGGCCGCAGTTCTAAAATCGTCCACCCACCCCGAGTCCAGGCACATTCGGTTGATTGTCGAGGCCGTGCGAACTCGTAACACGCCTTTCCACTGACGGTTGCGCAGTAGCGCTCTCCCTTCAAAGGTCTGCCGTCTTCGGCTGGTTCTCCGTGGTAACGAACGCTAAGTTGCTTCCAAGAGAAATGCTGCGGAAGCTCAAATCCACCGGTCTGTCCGAGTCAGCCCTGCCGGTAACGTGAACCTGCCGGCAAGGCCCGCTACCTGAGAGTGTCTCCCCCCCAGTGGCATGCGAGCTTTGGCGCTCGGGCTCGGTAGCGCCGACCATGCTGGGCGCAGGTAATCCTCGTCGGGTCGGTTAGACGTCAAAACGTCGAAACCCGCATGGGCCGCGGACGCCCTGAGCCCACACCGCCAACCCCGTTCTGGGCCGGACAGTCTGGCACCCGTTGGGGCGTGCGCGAAACTCACTGGTCGAAAACGGCACTACCGCCAGGGCTCGATGAGGCACTCCTCGCCCCAGATATCGGCGCCGTCCGCGCGGTTCTCGGCGGGACCGAACTGTCGATCGGGACCGGCGGAGTCGAAGATCCCGAGGCCCTTGTTGGTAGCGATGCGCCGTCGCATGACGGCCGACGTATGGTTGGCCGTCACGTATCGCAGCGGCGTGCCCCACGGGTCGACGAGGATGTTGCGCTCCGTCCGGCGCAGCACCGAGGGCAGGCCGTCGAGCTTCGCGCCGCTGGGTTTGTAGCTCAGTAGGGCCGCGATGGCTCGATCGGCCGACCCGCTCGGGTCGCCCGGTGGCGGCGATCCATATCGTTGGATATAGACCGTCATCGCCTGGTCCAGCGAGCACAGCAGGCGGCGGGCCAGGTCCTTCTTGGCCTGTTGGCGCGTGGCGCGGGCCAGGCCGGCCAACAGGAACAGGGCGATTCCGATCAGCAGGACGACGACGGCCATCTCAACCAGCGTCATGCCGCGCGGCCCGGAGGGGGCCCGGCCGGCCGGCGGCGCACTTGTGAACGCTGGCTTCCTCCCGGGAGCAATCATAAAATGCAGTTGTCCGCATCGGGGCGATCTTGTCAAGGGTTCCGTCGATGACCAACCGAAGATGGCGGCCAATTGTGACTGGCGGTCTGGCGATCGGTCTGGTTGCGGTGGTGGGTTGTGCTCAGGCCCAGCCGGAGCGCGAGCTTGCCGTCTGGGCGGTGAGCGGCTCGCATCGGGTTGGCTTCAGCGAAGATGCCCGTCGTGAAACCGACTGCTACAGCCATCAGCACAAACAAATCACGCTCCGCGCGGCGCGCAACGAAGTCGTGGCGTGTCAACTCGTGCTCAAGGCCGGGGACGAAGCGGTCGAACGCGTCTCGGTCGCCGTCGGTCCCTTGGTGGGTCAGAAGGGGCAGATTCCCGCCTCGGCCGTTCGCGCATACTGGCCCGTGCCCGTTCGGACGGGTCGCGTCCCGTTGTGGCTGATGACGCAGTCCGGCGTGGCGGCGTCTCAAACTCAGTGGCTCGATGCCTTGGTCCCGTTGGATGCCGCGCAACAGGGCCTGGCGCTCGATGTTCCGTCCGCTGAGACCCGCGTGATCTGGATCGACGTGGCCATCGCCGGCGACGTCGCGCCGGGCGATTACCTGGGATCGGTGAAGATCGCCAGCAACGGGGTTGACGTCGAGCAGGTCCGGTTGCGGGTCCACGTCCTGCCGTTTGCCTTGCCCGCTCGGCCGAACGTGGCGGTGCTGGTCGGCCTCGACATGGCCATGCTGTTCCGACACCACCTCGAGCGCGACGGCAGACCCTACGTGCCGGCAGGGGTCGTGGACGGTGATTCGATCGCCCGCCAGGCCAAGGCCGCCC
>CAYOGX010001153.1:0-1982 GCA_964403235.1 uncultured Planctomycetales bacterium
TGTTCTCGTCGTAGTGCTGCCCGGTGTGGACGATCTGCTCGTCGATGCGGCGATCGACGCCGGTGTCATTGAGTTTGGCAACGGCCCGGCTGACGGCGGCGGCCTTGATGAACTGCGGCCGGGCGCCGACGATGGTGATGACTCTCAGTGTGGCCATGCGGGGGTCGTCCTGTCGGGGTGTGTTCGGCGTTGCTGGCGGTTGGCCTGCGGGGGCGAGGTCGCCGCCCGGTTATCGTATGGCTCCCCACGGTGAGCGGTCACTGCTCGGCAGTCAAACCGGGGTTACGTGGCCAGGAACTCCTTGACCTTTGAGGCGACATGGAGGATCTGCTCGTCGGTCAGTTCGGGGTAGATCGGCAGGGCGATCGTTTCGCCGGCGGCCCGCTCGCTTTCGGGGAAGTCGCCTCGCGAGTAGCCCAGCGGCGAGAAGCATTCCTGCTCGTGCAGGCTCAGCGGGTAGTAGATCGCCGAGCCGATCGACGAGTCCGTCAGGAACGCCTGCAGCGCGTCGCGGCGCGGGATGCGTATCACGTACTGGTTGTAGATCATGACGTTGTCGCCGCGCACCGTCGGGGTGACGACCTCCTCGACGTCGGCAAACAGCTCGTTATAGCGTGCCGCGTTCGCCCGCCGAGACGCCGACCAGTCATCCAGATGACGCAGCTTGACGATCAGCCCCGCCGCCTGAAGCGTGTCCAGCCGGAAATTCGCCCCCACCCACTTGTGGTAGTACTTCGGCTCGCTGCCGTGGTTGCGGCACTGGGCCAGCCGATCGGCGAGGTCGGCATCCTGCGTGGTGACCATACCCCCGTCGCCCATGCCGCCCAGGTTCTTGCTGGGGAAGAAGCTGAAGCACCCCACCGTGCCGATGGACCCGGCCTTTCGGCCCTTGGTCGTCGCGCCGATGGCCTGGGCGGCGTCTTCGATCACGAACAGCCCGCGATCCCGCGCCACGGCACAGATCGCGTCCATGTCGGCCATCTGACCGAACAGGTGCACCGGCATGATGGCCTTGGTCTTGTTGGTGACGGCCGAGGCGATCTTCGCCGGATCGATGTTGAAGGTGTCCGGCTCGATATCGACAAACACGGGCCGCGCCCCGCTGCGCCAGATGCTGCCGGCCGTGGCGAAGAACGTGTACGGCGTGGTGATCACCTCGTCCCCGGGGCCGATCCCGAGCGTCATCAGGCTGCACAGCAGCGCGTCGGTGCCGCTGGAGACCCCGACGGCCGCGGCACACTGGCTGTACTCGGCCACACGCCGCTCCAACTCCTTCACCTCCGGCCCGTTGATGAAGTACTGGCTGTCCATGACGGCCTGCATGGCCGGGTCGATCTCGTCCTTGATGGTCGCGTATTGGGCCTTCAGATCCAGCAGCGGCACGTTCATGTTCTGTTCCTTGCGGGGCTCGTGGTCAGGGGGGATCGCTGCGCGGAGGCTACCGATCGGCCGCCTCCTTGAACTCGTCGTACGTCTTGTGCCCCGCGGCCAGTTCGGCCGGCAGCGGGGCGTCCTCGTCCAGGTCGAGGCAGCGGACCTGGCCGGGGGCGACCTCCTTGTAACGGTATCCGCTCTCCGGACAGACCATGACTCCGTCCGGGTCCGGGGGGGGCAGTTTGTGTCCGTGCCGGCTCATCCATCCGACCCGGCGTGCCGGCACGCCGACCATCAGGGCGTAGTCCGGGGTGCTGGCGGTCACGACGGCCCCGGCCGCCACGAACGTGTAACGCCCCAACACGATGCCGCACACGATCGTCGCGTTGGCGCCGACCGTCGCGCCGCGACGGAAAACCGTCTTCTCGTACAGGCTGCGCCTTACGACCTGGCTGCGCGGGTTGGTCACGTTGGTCAGCACGCAACTGGGTCCGAGGAACACGTCATCGGCCACGATCGTCCCGCTGTAGATCGCCACGTTGTTCTGGATCTTGACGTTGCTGCCGATCGTCACTCCCCCCGCAACCATGACATTCTGCCCGAGGATG
>CAYOGX010001154.1:0-1977 GCA_964403235.1 uncultured Planctomycetales bacterium
CAGCCTGGATCGAGGAGGCCGCTCTTCGCAACGCCCCTGGCGGGGTCCACTACTGAACGGAATACACGTACATCCGTCCGAACATCCGCTACATGTTCGGCCACGCCTGGGCCTGCAACGAGCTGTTCCACCGGATCCTGAGCGAGCGGGCCAGGAAGTACTGGGTCGAGCGATGCAGCATCGCGGCGGGCGTGTGGCCCTTCGGGGCCGACCACTCGTCCAGCCACGCGCCGCAGATGTCATGCGAGGAGTTCCGCCACGCGTTCGCGGCCTCGCTGATGATGTCGCGGCGGTACAACTGGCTCTACAGCCACAACTCGCGGGAGGTGCTCATCGGGCGCAAACTGGACCAGGTCAAGGCGCCGGTCGACCCCCGGGGCTACCACCGCGTGATGGCCGAACGAGACGTCGTGACCACGCCCAAGTACGTCGCGCTGGCGAGGGAACTGCGGGCGATGAAGCTGAAGGACTACGCCAAGGACGTGGGATTGATCCTGCTGCCGCGTCTGCTCGGGCCGCGAGACGTCCCCGTGGTGCAGCTCGCGCCCACCGCCCACTACAGCGCCTCGGAACAACGGGCGTTCTGGGACACCGTGTTGGCCTACTTCCACGGCGAGGAGGTAAACTTCCAACGGCGCTTCGGGACACAGACGCACTGGATGCTCATCGGCCCGTTCGCGAACAAGGGCGCGACCTTCACCGGCCATCATGCCGTCTATCCGCCGGAGAGGTCGATTGATCTGGGCGGCGAGTATGACGGCGTCGACGGCAAGGTGCGTTGGATCGCGCATCGGCAGGACGGGCCTCGCGCGTCGGTCGATCTGACCCAGCTGTTTAAGCCCACCGAGTACGTCTGCGCCTATGCGCTCTG
This sequence comes from uncultured Planctomycetales bacterium, assembly GCA_964403235.1. GTDB lineage: Bacteria > Planctomycetota > Phycisphaerae > UBA1845 > JAFGLZ01 > JAFGLZ01. The sequence continues at coordinate 872 of CAYOGX010001154.1, forward strand.
CCACGTGACCTCGCCGCGACGAATGGACGTCCGGATCCGCCTGGGAACCAATGACGCCGGCAAGATGTGGCTCGGGGGCAAGTTGGTCTTCGACTATCCCTACGAGGGCAGCGCGTTCCTGGACAGGGACGTCATTCCCGTAACGCTGCCGAAAGGCACCACGCCTATCCTGCTGAAGATCTCCAACGGGGCGCTGAATTGGGGGTTCGTGTTCCGAATCACGGACGCCGAAGGTCGCGCCATCGAGTCGTTGCGTTTCAGCGTACCGGCCGGGCCATAGGATGATATTGCGACCGCCACGGCCTGTCAGTCGAGCTGGCGGCGGATCGTCTCGATCAGCGTCTTTCGGTCAATGGGCTTGCTGGCGTAGTCGTCGCACCCGGCCTCGAGGCACGTGTCCCGGTCGCTCGCCATCGCATGGGCGGTCAGGGCGACGATCGGATCGGTGTAGTTCCTCTGACGGAGCAGGCCGGTGGCCTCGTAACCGTCCATGACGGGCATCTGCATGTCCATCAGGATCACGTCGAACGGGTTGCCCTCGTCTCGGGCGGCGAGGGCGGCCTCAACCGCGAGCTTCCCGTTCTCGACAACCGTCACGTCCACGCCCGCCTTCTTGAGCACGGCCTCGATCAGGCGCTGGTTGTCCGGGCCGTCCTCGGCCAGCAGGACGCGGCACTCGAGCTTCGCCGCCTCGGGCGGCGCTGCGGACGGGGCCTCCGACCTGGCCGCCATCGCCTCAGCCGGACGGTCCAGCATCGCCACGCCTTCCAGCGGCCTGGCCGCGATCGTCACGCGAAACGTGCTGCCCCGCCCGGGCCGGCTGTCGACGGTGATATCCCCGCCGAGCATCCTCGCCAGTCGCTTGCTGATGGTCAGTCCGAGGCCCGTGCCGCCGAACTTGCGGGTGGTCGATGTGTCGGCCTGCGTGAACGCCTTGAAAAGACGGGCCGCCTGCTGCTCGGTCATGCCGATACCGGTATCGATCACGTCGAACTGCATGACGGGATTGGCCGGATCCTGGTCCACAAAACGGGTCACGAGCCGAACGCCGCCGGTCTCCGTGAACTTGATGGCATTGCCGATCAGGTTGACGAGGATCTGCTTGA
>CAYOGX010001155.1:0-1965 GCA_964403235.1 uncultured Planctomycetales bacterium
GGTTCTGGTCGCGGGCTTCGTGCGTCAGCGACGCGATGCCGTTGTAGCCGGCCCGATGGTCGGGCGGCACGGCCGCGTTGTCGACCACCGTGATCGTCACCGGTCCGCGTTTCAGCTCGATCTGATGCACGGTGGCCTCCTCGAATCGCTGCCCGGGGTGGGTCAACGTGGTGATCCCTGGCGGTCCCGCGCGCCCGGCCGCGGGGGCTGCGACCGCCGGCGCCATGCCAAGCAACACGCACGAGATAACGTTGTCCATGGCCCTGCTCCCATCGCTCAGCTCATCCTGGCACAGCCTGTCAGACATGATACCATCGGCGCGATGCGAATTGGCAAGGCGGGTCCGGATGGCTAGAATGCGCGTGCATCCAAGTTCCGCTGACATGCCGCGCGTCGTCAACGACCCAAGGGAGGAGAACACGCACATGCTGATCCGCAAGATGACCGAGGGCAAGTCGTTCAAGATGGGCAAGGGAGATGCGCGGAACGTCTTCGGCCCGGGCAACGGTTCGGAGAGGCTGACGTTCAACTACGCCAAGTTCGAGCCGGGCGTGGCCTTCACGCAGCACGTCCATGACGAATCGGAGGATGTGATCCTGGTGTCCCCGGGCGAGTTCCACGGCACGGTCGCGGGGCCGAACGGCCTGACCTGCGTCTCGGCCCAGGCCCCGCCCGATCCGAAGCTCTACGACGGCAGCCGCGACAAACCCGCGTAGCGCCGTTCGCAGTCTGTGTTGTGCATGTCTTGTTGAGCCCCGCCGCGGGCGACAAGATCGGTGCGGCGGGGGCCAGGAGACCCGCAGCATGACAGCTTTACTGACGCTGATCGTGCCGTTCGCGAATGCATTGGGTGCGGAGCCCGCGCCGCGGAACGCATCTGATGCGAAACCGCAACTCGTCTCGGTCCTCAAGATCTGGGATCGCGGCGCCCACAACGCGTTCACCGATCTCGTCCGCCACCAGGACCGGTGGCTATGCTGTTTTCGCGAAGGACAGCAGCACGCGGACCCCGCCGGGCGGATCCGGATTCTCGCGTCAAGCGACGGTGAGTCCTGGACCTCGGCAGCGTTGTTGGAGGAGCAAGGCTACGACCTCCGCGATCCGAAGCTGTCGTTGATGCCCGACGGGCGGCTGATGCTGCTCACGGGCGCGAGCGTCTACGCGGGGTCCAAGTACCTGACGCGTTCGCCCCGCGTCGCGTTCTCGCGGGACGGCCGCGGATGGACCCGGCCGGAAAAGGTGCTGGCCGAAGACCACTGGCTGTGGCGGGTCACGTGGCACAAGGGACGAGGTTATTGCGTCTCGAAGCTCGGCGAGGGCCGCAACCCGCGGCGGGGGTTCTTGTACGTCACCGAGAACGGCCTCGACTGGACGTGGGTGACCGAGTTCAAGCTTGACGGCGTGAGTGAGACGACGCTGCGTTTCCTGCCGAACGACGAGATGATCGCGCTGGTCCGGCCGGGCTACATCGGACACAGCATGCCGCCCTACACGCAGTGGACCTGGCACAAGATGAAAGACAAGATCGGCGGGCCGAACTTTCTCCGGCTGCCGGACGGCAGCCTCTGGGCCGCCGCGCGACGGTACGGCGCCGACAAGCGGACCACCGTGCTGGCCAGGATGACCCGAAACCGCTACGAGCCGGTCCTCACGCTCCCCAGCGGGGGAGACAACAGTTACCCCGGCATGGTGTGGAACGATGATGAAAAGCTGCTCTGGATGAGTTACTACTCCTCACACGAAGGTAAGGCGAGCATCTACCTGGCCAAGGTTCGATTCGAACGTTGACGGGAAGAAGGGGACGGGAATTCCTTCTGCGGGGATACGCCCCGTGCGTCGGTCCGGGCGTCTCGACGTGTTGGCTAAGCTGCTTTCAACAACGTTTGAACCGTTGAGCAGCGCCCGCGGCTAACCGACCCCCGGAGGGGGGACGGAATGAAGCCCAGGGCGAGCGCAGTCCATGGA
>CAYOGX010001156.1:0-1960 GCA_964403235.1 uncultured Planctomycetales bacterium
CTCGTTACGCTCAGCGTACCGGACGCGTCGGAGGGTTCGGCGTCGGTCAGGAGATGGTCATGACCAGCGGCTGTGAAACCACCCGCGACGGTCTCGATGACCGGTCGACCGAAGCGTCGCAACCGCCGTGGGTGGAGGGTGTGTCCGGTCCATGGCGTCACGTACTGGCCCTGGCCGTCTACGTGGTGCTGACGGTGCTGCTGACCTGGCCCCTCACAGGGCATCTCGGTACCAAGATCGTCCTCCACTCCGGGCCGACCCTCGTCTCGCCGTACTACCACCTCTACCTGGTCGCGTGGCACCACCACGTCTTCGACGAGGGGCTAGCCGACTTCTGGAACCCCAACATCCACTATCCCCATCCGCGCGTCCTGACCTATTACGAAAGCCTGCTGGTCCCGTCCGCGATGACTTGGCCGGTCCATTTCGCCAGTCACAACGCCGTCCTCTGTTACAACCTCATTGTGCTCGTCGCGTTCGTTCTGAACGGGTTGGGCACGTACGTGCTGGCGCTGCAATTGGGTTTGTCGTGGCGGCTGGCGCTGTTCGTGGGCGGGGCGGTGGCGTTCTGCCCCTACATGTTCGGCGAGGCCTACTGCCTGGCCATGCTGCACTTGTATCCCGTCCCGTTTCTGCTGGCCGCGCTCGACCGGCTGATCCAACGTCCCACCTGGCCCCGGGCCGTCCTCGTTGGGGTCTGCGGACTGTGGTTGGTAGGGACGTGCTATCAGTACACGCTCTTCTGCTCACTGTTCTGCGCCGGGTGGCTGTTGTGGTTTGTCCGGCGGATCGCGTGGGGGCGGTTGTGGTATAGACTGGTGGTCGTGGGGGTCGTGTCCGCAGCCCTGGCCCTGCCGTTGTTGTGGACCGTGAAGCGAACGCACCGAGAGATGCGGTTCCACCACGGGCCGGGGGCCTACATGAAGTGGCTACAGATGCTCGTGCCGGCCACGGGTCAGCGTCTCTACCACGATCTGCTGGGCATCCGGATCCGCGAGGATCGTGGCGATCTCGACCCGCTCGTTTGTTTTCCTGGCGTGACGTTTGCCCTGCTGGGGGCGGTCGGCGCTTGGGCTGCGTTGTTCGGGCCGGCCACGTCGGATCTGGCGCGTCGTCGACGCCACGCCTATCGCTTCTGTCTTCTGGCCAGCCTGGCCGCGGTCGTCCTGGCCATGGGCTTGTGGATCCGCTTGGGGAACGTCAGGATCCCGGGCCCGTACGCGCTGTTGTACCTGACGCTCTTGCCGTTCAGTTCGGTCAGGTCGGTGTATCGTTTCTACATCTTCGGGCACCTGTTCGCGGCCGTCTTGGCAGGCGTGGGTGTGAGACATTTGCTCGGGGCGCTGACGACGGTCAGGGCCAGGAGACTCACCGGGGCCGCGGTGGTGCTGTTGATGGGCGTCGAGTCTATCTGGATCCCCCTGGACCTCAAGGAGGTCGGCGGGCGGCCCGGCGACGTCCATCCGCTGTACCGGCGGTTGGCCGAGATCGATCCGAACGCGCCGCTCATCGAGGTGCCCGTCCCCACGAGCGTCGCTCAAGCGCCCTACGACGCATTGTACGGCTTCGACTCGATCCACACCTGGCAGCCGTTGGTCAACGGCTTCGCCAGCTACTCGCCCGGCTTGTACGAGGAGCTCCGGCCGGTGATGGCCGAGTTTCCCTCGCTCGAGGCCATCCGCTATCTGCGGGCGCTGGGCGTCAAGTATGTGCTCGTGCGCGAATCGCTGATGCCGCCCGATCGCGTCAAGGCCATGAAGCGCTTTGCCGGCCTTCGCCAGGTCGAGCGACACCACCGATCCGTCCTGTACAAACTCACCGGCTCGGACCGCCGGTCGCTCGACAACTGGCAGGGCAAGACGCGATTTCGGATCGAGCGCGATCCCGAGTCCGCCGGCCGGACCCGCGCCCTGCTCGAATTCGAGCTCGACCTTCGCGAGGTCATTCCCGTGCTGCCGGG
>CAYOGX010001157.1:0-1959 GCA_964403235.1 uncultured Planctomycetales bacterium
TCGTGCCTGACCAAGAAGGGCATCCAGATCGTCGAGCTGGCCAGCAAGAAGGTCGTCCGCACGATGCCCCGGAAGGGGATCTATCAGCAACTCGGCTGGTCACCCGACGGCAAGTGGTTCTGCGGGGTGTCGAACCATCTCGGTGAGAACTGGACGGTCGCGCGGGTGGACGTCGAGACGGGCCAGATCAGCGCGATCAGCTCGTTCCGCAACTGCACCCCCGACTGGTTCCGGGATGCCAAGCGTGTGATCTTCTCGAACCGTCCGAAGGACCAGGAGGGGTACGGCTATACGCAGTTGTGGATGGCCGGGCTGGACGGCAAACACAAGGGCCTGGTCTACGGTGAGGACGGCAGACACATCTACGGCGGTGGGACCTCGCCGGACGATAGGTACGTGCTGTTCACGTCGGGACCGAAGGACGGGTCAGGCGCCGACAAGGCCGGCGCGCCGATCGGGCTGATGCGGCTGGCCGACGCGCCCACCATCGGCGGCCAGAGCAAGGCCCTGCGCAAGATCCACCCAGACACGAAAGACGGTCCGGTACTGTGGCTCCACGTCGGCTGGGAGCCGTACTGGACGTACGCCGACGTAGGGGGAAGGAAATGACATCGATCCACGGACGTCCCCGCCGCCGGTTGAGCAGGGCGGGGATCGCGGGCATGCTGGCGGTGGCGGTCTGCTTCGGGTCGTGCGGCAAGCAAACGGACGACGGGGCGGACGAGAAGGTGACGACGTTGGGCAGCATCGAGGTGACGGCCCAGCTCGTCGAGATCCTCGGCAAGTTCCCGTCCAACGACCTGTACGACTACACCTACATCCTGAAGTATCGTGTCTTGGAAACGCACCGCGGGAAGGTCGATAGCGAGTCGATCCTGGTCGGCCACTACAACCCGCTCAAGCCGCGGGCCGAGGCCGCGGACGCCAGGGTCGAGGGCATCGGCGGGGACCTCAAGAAGTTTCAGGCCGGCGATACCCACCGCATGGCGCTGGGGGTTCCGTTGGATGACTACTACTGGAAGGGGCCGATCATCAACAAGTACCACGGCAAGGCCAAGGGCCCGCTCTACTGGGCCGTGTGGACGAATCGGGTGATCAGGTAGCCGCCGATGGTCTTCACGTCCCACATCTTCGTCTTCTACTTCTTGCCCGTCGTCCTGTTGATCTACTACGCGCTGCCGCTGAGGCGCAACGTGTTCCTGCTGCTGGCCAGCTATGCCTTCTACGGCTGGTGGGACCCGCGATTCGTCGTGCTGATGCTGTTCGCGTCGGTGGTCAACTACCTCTGCGGGCGGGTCATCGCCGGGGCGCGGGACGATCGTCGGCGCGCGACGGGGGCGGTGGTGGTCTCGGCCGTCGCCAGCCTCGGGCTGCTGGGGTTCTTCAAGTACTGCATGTTCGTCGAGGAGAACCTGAACCGGCTGCTGTGGCTGTTCGGCGCGGATGCGATGCCGATGCTGGAAGTCACGCTGCCGATCGGCATCTCGTTCTACATCTTCCAGAGCCTGAGCTACCCGATCGACGTGTATCGAGGCGTCTCGCCGCCGGTGCGGTCGTTCTGGGACTTCGCGTGCTTTGTCTCGCTGTTTCCGCAGCTCATCGCCGGGCCGATCGTGCGGTACAACACGATCGCCGATCAACTCGTCGAGCGGACGCACACGGTGGACAAGTTTTCGTCGGGGGTGGCGTTGTTCATCTTGGGGTTCGCCAAGAAGATCCTGCTGGCCAACGCGGTGGGCAACGTGGCGGACGTCGCGTTCGCGGCCGAGGCGCCCAACGCCCTCGACGCGTGGTTCGGCGTGATGGCGTACGCGTTTCAGATCTACTTTGATTTCTCGGGCTATTCGGACATGGCGATCGGGCTGGGGCGGATGCTGGGGTTCGAGTTTCCGCGAAACTTCGATTCGCCGTACCTGTCCGAGAGCATCACGGAGTTCTGGCGGCGGTGGCATATCTCGC
>CAYOGX010001158.1:0-1957 GCA_964403235.1 uncultured Planctomycetales bacterium
CTCGATGTAGCCGTATGAATCGACGGTCAACTCGCCGTAGGCGTAGATGCCAGAGTAGTTGTATGTAGTCACGTAGCCGGAGATGTTGGTCACCCCGCCGCTCTCGATGCTGAACATCCCGCTGTAGAGGTCCATGTAGCTGTAGTTGTCGAGATCGAAGTGGCCGTAGACCGAAAGGATGCCGCCGTCGACATAGACGTAGGCGTCATACCAAGCCGAGAGCCAGCCGCTGGCTTCGACGGTCAGCTGCCCATAGACGTCGAGATAGGCGTAGTACTCCAGGTCAAGGTAGCCTTCCACGCTGCCCGTCCCGCCGCCGTCGATGGTCAGATAGCCGTCGTCCGAGAGGTAGACGTAGGCTCCGCCCATGATGCCGAGGTCGCCCTGCACGTCCAGAATGCCGTAGTAGAATGCGTCTAGGCCGCCGACGACCACGAGCAGTCCACCGCTCTGCACGATCAGCACGTGGCCATCTGCCACGCTGACGTAGTAGCTCGGCAGAATCACGACGTTGTGACCGCTGGCGATGACCACGTCATCGTTCCACGGATCGGGGACGACGCCGCCCACCCACGTGGCGGGGTCGGACCAGATGCCGGTTTGTGCGCTGGTGATTGTGGCCACAGTTACCTCAAGCGAAGACGCGGTATGTCACGCCCTGGTTGTTGATCCCAACCTTGACGTACAGCTTGCTGGCGTCGTCGATACGGATCACGACGCCCTCGTAGTTGCTGGGCATGACGGGGATGTTCTGACTGGCCTGGTCGCCCACGAAGCACGGACGGGTGTTGAGCGGGTTCCCGTAGGTATCCACGCGGGCGCCGACCCACACGAAGCGGCACGGCGTGGCCGTCGCCACCAGCGGCTGAGGCGTGGACGCGGAGGGAACCGTCTTCGTCCCGCCGGCCAGCGTCACGCAGCCGGCCAGATCGAACAGCGGCGCTCCGCTCGCGCCGACCTCGACATCCAGGGAATGAATCCATCGCTTGGCCATCTCAGCCTCCGAAGATCTGCCGCCAGACGGCGGTGACCGCGAGCGTCACCGCCGCGCCGAGGATGATCCAGATCAGGCGGCTGCGGGAACGCTCGGCCGCTTCCAGCCGGTCCAGCCGAAGCTGGATGCCCGGCCGGCCATTGCCGCGAATCGCCTCGTCCAGCCGGTCCAGCTTTGTGTGGATCGAGGCGAACTCGTCCTTGCAGACGTTCTCGTACTGTCCGTCGCAGCCGCTCATAGGGTGTCCACTTCCTTCGTGTGCATGCGCAGGGTCTGCCGGTGCGGGTCGCTCCATCGCCAGTGGCCCTGTCCCGCCAGGGACATGACCTCGTAGACCACGCCGTCGGCGACGATCTGGTCGCCCGCCTCGGGCTCGCCAAACGTCGGGGCGAAGTCCGCTGCCGCGACCAGGAAGTCGATAACGTGGGCCGCGACCCGGAGCCCGTGATCGTCCTCGACCTCGTACTCCGTCCGGCCGAAGGTGGCCTGGAGCTCCAGCTCCGTCGCCTCGCGGCGGTAGGTGACCTGGCTGGAGGCGTGCTGTTTCAGCATCGCCCCCAGCCATTGGCTTCCTTGCCTGAGCAGGTCACCCACCGCGAAGCCTCCGTTACTGGCTCAGACGCACGCGAACGGTCGTGTCCGTGTCCGCTGCGGCCGCCACGGCCTTGCCGAGCTTCTTGTTGGCGCCCGCCTCTGCGTCGGTCTTGGCGACCTGCTCGGCCTCGTCCCAGTAGACCTCCGCACCGGCGGCGATCCCGCCGTCGCCGGAGGCCTTGGGCACGTCGAACACGCCCGTCACCGCCAGCGCGCCGAGGGCGCCTGAGGCGATGTCGAGTTTCGCGATGCCGACCAACTCGCCCTGCACGACCACGCCGCCGGCGGATACGTCCGCGCCGGGGGTGTAGTCGATGCTGTTGCCGTCATGAATGAATGTCGCCGTTGCCATATTCCATTACTCCTTGA
>CAYOGX010001159.1:0-1955 GCA_964403235.1 uncultured Planctomycetales bacterium
GGGTCGGCCAGGCGACGTACACGACGAACCAACTGAAGGCGAGTCTCAGCAAGTACAAAGGCACCGCGATCTACGACGGATCTGGGGACGACAATTACAATTCCTCCCCGACGAGCGACGTCTACGAGCAGCAAGTCGACAAGGCCAACACCAGCATCACGATCACCAGCGACAGCCCCGACCCGTCGTTCGAAGGGCAGTCCTACACCGTTAAATGGAACGTCATTGTCGTTGCCCCGGGAGAAGCCCCCCCCGGCGGACTCCCGGGCACCGTCGAGGTAAAGGACGACGAGACCCCGGCCAACACGTGCACGAATGCTGTGGGTGACGGAGCGATAGGCTGCAGCCTGACCTCGACGGCCGCCGGCACGCCGACGCTCACCGCGACCTACGCCGGGACCGGGGACTACAACGGCAGCGACACGACGACGTCGCACACCGTCAACTCCAAGGCCACCAGCATCTCCGTCAGCTCGGCCAACAACCCGTCGGTCATTGACGAGAACGTGGTGTTCACGGCGACGATCACCCCCGACTCGTCGGGAGGGCCCGACCCCACCGGAACCGTCACGTTCAAGAACGGAGCCGCGACTATCGGTACCGACAACGATGGTTCCGACGGCTGGAGCTGTACCCACGCGTTCACCACCGCCGGGACGAAGTCGATCACGGCGGAGTACAGCGGAGATGGTGTTTACTCGGGCTCGACCAGCAGCGCGATCACCCAGACCGTAAACAAGCTCGACCTCACCACGCTGACCATCACCAGCGACGACAACGATCCATCCAAGCTGGACGAGGCCTACACCGTGAAGTGGAGCGTGACCTACCCCGGCGGCACCGCCCCCACAGGGGACGTCACGGTCGACGACGGCGGTTCCGCAACCCCGTGTTCCAACGGTGTGATGAGCGGGGCCACCGGTTGCGCTCTCACCTCCACCACCGCGGGCGTGAAGACCCTCACCGCCAGTTACCCCGGCGATGCTCGCTTCAACCCGGCCACGGACACCGAGACGCACACGGTGAACAAAGGCACCGTGTCCATCGTCGTCACGCCGACCTCGTGGACGCACGGTACCCCCGATTCGTTTACGGCAACCGTCAGCGCTGTGGCTCCGACGTCGGGCACGCCAAGTGGAACGGTCAGCTTCCACATCGAGGATTCGGGGGGCATCACAATCGCCAACAGCGGGCCGCACACACTCAGCGGAGGAACGGCCGACAGCGATCCGGTCACGCTCACCGTGCCGCAGAGCCAGGTCGAGGTCTACGTCACCTACAGCGGGGACGCACGTTTCGACCCCGCCACGGTTGGGCCTACGTTGGTCACGGTCACTCCCGTGACTTGGGCGATCACCGCCGATACGCCGGATCCTTCCCTCGTCGACCAGAACATCACGATCGATGTGTCGTTCGGCACCCCGACCGACTTCAACGGGTACGTCCGCTTCACCATCAGTGACGGTGTAGACACCAACTCGATTTCGTATTCAGTGACCAACGGCTCCCCGACCTCCTTCCTGTTCAACAACATGACGGACATCGACCCTGGGACCTGGGATATAACCGGCGAGTACAGCCCGGGCGACGATGATTGGGGCGAAGGAGACGAGGTGGACGCGGACTCCGCCGAGCCGCACACGGTGGCCACCTATTCGACCGACACGGCGCTGAGCCTCTACCCCGGCACGGTGTACGTGAACCAGCCGACCACGCTCGATGCAAACGTCACCGTGACCGGCACGTGGACGCCACCGAGCACGCCGGGGCTGCCCGGCAAGCAGGTCGACTTCTCGGTGGACGCTCCGCCCGGATCCACCGGCAATCTCTCCTCGCCGTACTGCATTCTCGTCGGCGGGGCGGACGACGCGTCGTGCTCGAACGTCACCTACACCCCGACCGCATCGACTGCCACCGCTTCCTCCCCTACGCCCTGGGAGGAAGACCACGACGTC